>JAAYFR010000221.1 GCA_012728155.1 Bacteroidales bacterium
CGGTGGTGATGGTCTCACGCGGAGGAAAAACAGCTGAGTTGCTACCCATTATTGATGTCTGCCGGAAAAAGGGAGTGACCCTTATTGGCGTTACGGAAAATCTTGAATCACCTCTTGCCGGAAGCTCTCAAATAGTCATTCCGATGAAAATTAAAAAGGAGAGCGATCCTTTAAACGTGATGGCAACCACCAGTTTTGTAGTCACCATCGCCATCTTTGATGCGCTGTTGGCCGCTATTATGGAGGACACCGGTTATCAATTGGCACAATTTGCATTGATCCATCCGGGCGGAGCGGTTGGAAACAGATTGAATAAATAACGCAAGTTTAGTAAAAAATTGTCAGACAAGCACTTTAGCTGTATAACATACGACTTGCGAAACTTAAATAGATAAAAACAGACAAGATGTATAAAGGATTGATAATTAAACCGCCCTTCTTTGAAATAGGACCCAAAGCTTTTATGTATGGCGACAGGATGCTGAAGCTGGCGAAAGCGGCCGACAGAGCCGCTGCAAAATATTATGTGAGAATTATTTTAACGCCACAGCCTACCGATATCTATTTGTTGGCCAGGGAAACCGAACATCTGCTCATCTTCGCACAACATATGGATCCGGTAAAAGTGGGCAGGGGAAATGGTTCAATATTGGCAGAAGCGCTGAAAGCCGCAGGTGCCCATGGAGTTATTCTCAATCATGCGGAAAAACCGATGACACTCGCAGATCTTTCAAAGGCAATTCAACGGGCTGATGAGGTGGGATTGGTCACTATGGTCTGCGCCGATTCCATCAAGGAGGCGGAAGCAATCGCACAGTTATCACCCAATATCATAGTGCCCGAACCTACGGAACTCATAGGAACCGGAGTAACCAGCGATGAGGAGTATGTAATCGCCACCACATCGACCATAAAAAAGATCAATCCGGATATAGAGGTGCTGCAGGCAGCCGGAATAACAAACGGCCACGATGTATATAAAACCATCAAGGCGGGGGCAGATGCAACCGGCACTACCAGCGGCATTATGAAGGCAGAGGATCCCGAAGCCATGATGGAAGATATGAGTCGAGCCGTCCGTACCGCCTGGGATGAACTGCACCCTTAATCAACAATCGCCAATTGAGAATCAGTCAACTACAAAATATAATTTAAAAATTAAAAGGAGATTATACAATGAAACTTTACAGAGGAACAATCGAACTACAATCAAAAGACCATAGACCCGACTTTCATAATGTAACGGACAGTGTGAATAAGATTATTGAGGAATCAGGGATAAAAAATGGAATATGTGTGGTATATTCACATCACACCACCTGTTCGGTGATCACACAGGAGTGTTCTCACGATCTCAATTATTTCGGAAGGGAATACCTGCAACAGGACCTGAATAACATCATGGAGAAATTAATCCCCACTTGCAGAACGGAAGGGCAATACCTGCATCCGGGACCGAAACATATTGAGTTTGCGCTTACCTTCCCCGATGAAGAGCCCAAAGGCAGCCTGAATACAGATGCCCATCTCCGTTCGGTATTTTTTGGCCGTTCCGAAACTATCCCTTTGATAGAGGGGAAACTCTCGTTGGGCGATTTCGGATTTATCTATTTTATCGACTGGGACCAGATCAGAGAACGGAAGAGAGTCTGCGAAGTGCAAATAATGGGGGAGTGAGGCAACAGACGGAATGTCAGCTGCCCGGGAGCCCTATCAGCAGGACTGATAGGCAGAAATTAGCATATTGAAAAGCTATTTGCAAATAATTTGGTTGATTCGCTGATTTTTTTTATTTTTGTAAACTGAACATTGATATTAATCCAATGAATAGTTCACAAAACAGCGATTTGATTTTATCGGTTTTTAGCGATTCGCGGAGCGTATTCTCACTGACGGATATCGGCATGCTTGTGGGGGAGAGTAATTTTAAGAAGCTAAACGAACGCTTGAATTACTATGTCCGTAAGGGGAAGATTCTTCGCCCGAGAAAGGGCGTTTATGTCAAACCGGGATATGATCCTGAAGAGTTGGCCTGTATGCTTTATACACCTTCTTATATCTCATTGGAATATGTATTGCAAAAGGGCGGTGTTGTTTTTCAGTATGATGAACGGTTAACCGCTGTCAGCTATTTGAGCCGAAGTGTCGAAATAGAAGGCCGCATCTACGCCTATCGTAAAATTAAAGGTGAAACCTTGATTGTTACACA
>JAAYFR010000222.1 GCA_012728155.1 Bacteroidales bacterium
CTCCTCGCCATCTGCTGTACGATTTGATTTACAATCCCGAAGAGACCCTATTTCTACAAAAAGGAAAAGCACGGGGAGTCACCATCAAGAATGGCATGGAGATGCTCCAACTGCAGGCACTGGCAGCTTGGGAGATATGGCAAAAATAACCGCCCCCTTGCTTATTCCCAGCAAAGGGGCGATCGGCTCCTTAGTCATCGTGTTTGAAGAATATGTTAACCAAGAAATATATAGAGGTGCGATAGTGTAGTTTGTTCCCTTCCAATGACATCAGGCCTTCTATTCCTCCTTCAATCCTCTCCGGTTCTTCACCGACAACTACATATCAAATCGAATGCCAAAGAAAAGCGGAGACTCAATAAAATCAAAAAAACAGCTAATAACCAATAAATTAAAACCATACCCACACAATCTTTTCAGATATTATTATTGTGGAGAAATGTAGAAATAGTAGAAAAATTCCACAATCAGAAGATACAATTCCACAACTTTTCCCCACCGAGGTCCCAAAAAAAAATCTTCAGAAAAAACCGGACGAGCTTGGTTTTTCTTCCGGCTTTTGTATATTTGTAGAATCTAAGACGCGCTTTAGAGAAGTCATTGATCACTTTTAAGTGGTTCTAAACAGTGGACAAATGGAAAAAAGAAGATCACCGGAACAAAGAGTCAGGATAAAAATAGGGTTGATATTCCTGGTGGTTATTCTCTATTTTACCGGATTGTTTCTCTATTCCTATTCCCTGAAAAAAAATATGAACCTCCAAAAAGCGGAAATGGAACACTCATACAGCCTCTTAAGCCAAAGCAACCAGCTCATTGTCTCCATACAACAGGCACAAGACCTATTAAACATCTATCTCTCATCTCCCCGCCGTCTGTTGCAGCAACAATACGACTCCATCTCAGCCGACATATCTATACAGATAGAACAGATAAAAGAGATGAAGCCGGAGAAGGAACAGGATCTCCTCTTACAAGATATTGACTCTTTATTATTAGAAAAAAACAGGATTATACGTCGGCTGACCGGACTCTTCCGATCTCAAAACCCACTGATGGAACTAGACCAGAAGATCAGCAGTTACGATGAGATCATCCACGATTCAGTCATCGTGACCACCAGTACCGATACGACAAGAGTAGAGCTGGGAAAAGAGAAAAAGGGATTCTGGAACCGGGTGAGAGATGTTTTTAATCCCGAGCAAACGCCCGATACAACCATCAATATTACACGGGTAGAACAGGAAGCGCGCTCAATCTCAAGAGTAGATACCGCACTCTACACCGATCTGAAAAATATTGCGGAGGAGGCCTCCCGCTCCTACTCCTCCCGCATACGTGGTATCGAGCGGGAGGTACGTGAGCTCTTGGTTGCCGAGCAAAATATCTCACTCCATATTTCACAGCTCACCAACGACTTCTACAACGAAACTATCCAGATCGCGTGGAGTGGCACCGAAAACAGCGAGGAGCTCACCCAGAAAATTTTCCGGTTTGCCATTGTAGTCGGCGCACTCTCTATCTTTTTTATTCTTATCACTATTTTTTTCATTATCGATGATCTAAACAAAGGTCAAAAAGCAAGGACAGATCTGGTGAAGGAGAAAAAATTTACGGAGGAGCTGATCGAAAGCCGCCATAGGTTACTGTTGTCGGTATCCCACGACGTCAAGACACCCCTCAGTTCCATGATGGGATATATGGAGCTGTGGGATTCGGAAGAGAACGATGAAGATAAAAAACGACAACTACACTCCGCCCGAAATTCGGGAAAACATATCCTGAACATGCTGACCAATCTGCTTGAGTTCTCTCGCCTGCAACAGAATTCGGCCAAATTATACAATAGTCAATTCAACCTTATTGAGCTGATGGATGATGTCATCAGCATGTTTCAACCTTTGACAGAAGAAAAATCGCTGAGCCTGACATTTGAAAACCGGACTTCATCACTACTCTATATTGAGAC
>JAAYFR010000223.1 GCA_012728155.1 Bacteroidales bacterium
ATGAAAGAGACGTATAAAAAACAAGTATCGTATCTTTACACCCGGACAAGACAGAAAGAAAAAACCCCACAAGTCATTGAACTTGTGGGGTTTGTCTGTTTTTTGTCGCCTTTTGTCTTAGGCTACTGGCGGAGAGAGAGGGATTCGAACCCCCGGAGCCTCGCAGCTCAACGGTTTTCAAGACCGCCGCAATCGACCACTCTGCCATCTCTCCTTGCAATTTCTCTGAAAATGCGAGTGCAAAGGTAAAACTATTTTCGGAAAGAAAAAATAGCTATATCACATTATTTCCAGCTGATTTTAAAAAAACCAATTATTCATCGTATCTTTGTGCAAACGATCAATGAGTCATGTTATTTACCGAACTTCCACTATGTGATACCCTGCAGGAAGGTTTGCAGGCGATGAACTTCAAAGAAACCACCCCTGTACAGGAACAAGCGATTCCTGTTATCCTTGAGAAGAAAGATGTGATCGCTTGTGCCCAGACGGGTACGGGCAAGACTGCAGCTTTCCTGCTCCCTTTGCTGAATAATCTTCAGACCGATGCGCACGATGAAAGCAAGATCAACGCCATTGTGATGTTGCCTACCCGCGAGCTGGCACAACAGATTGACCAGCAGATGGAAGGATTCTCCTATTTCACCCCTTTTTCTTCGGTGGCGGTATATGGCGGTAACGATGGTGAAGTGTGGGACGTACAAAAAAGAGGATTACAAAGTGGTGCCGATGTGGTGATCGCCACACCGGGCAGGCTTCTGTCGCATATCAATCTCTATAACATCGATTTTTCAGGAGTAAAATACTTTATCCTGGATGAAGCGGACAGGATGCTCGACATGGGGTTTCATGACGATATCATGAAGATTGAAAAACTGCTTCCCAAGGAGCGGCAAACGATCATGTTCTCGGCCACCATGCCACCCAAAATACAACAACTGGCCAAAAGCATATTACGCAATCCGGTAGATATCAGCATCGCTATTTCCAAGCCACCGGAAACAATACTGCAATCGGCTTATATCTGTCACGAGCCACAGAAGATCCATATTGTCAAACATCTCTTCAAGGAGAAAGCACCCAACAAGGTAATTCTCTTCTCCGGTTCGAAGCAGAAAGTAAAAGAGATTGCCAAGATATTAAGACACATGGGATTGTCGGCCGACGAGATGCACTCCGACCTCGACCAGTCGCAGCGCAACCATGTAATGCACGAGTTCAAGAACGAACGGGTGAATATCCTGGTCGCCACCGATATTGTTGCCCGGGGTATCGATATTGATGATATCAGCCTGATAATCAACTTCGATGTGCCTTATGATGCCGAAGACTACGTACACCGTATCGGTCGTACGGCCCGTGCCGGCGACTCGGGTATGGCCATCACCTTCGTATCTCCTGCTGAACAGTACCGTTTTTCCAAGATCGAAGAGTTCTTAGGGAAAAAGATTTACCGGATTCCCGTACCGTCAGAATTGGGTGAAACTCCGGAATATAATCCTGTCAGGGACAATAATAGAAGAGGAGGAACATCAAACCGTTCATCCAAAGGGGGAGGAAAGAGAGGAAAAGAATCAGGAAAGAAGGATAGAAAATCATCCGGGAAACCAGGAAGGGCGAAAGAAATTGACAACTCCGGAAAGCAGGGAAGAGTTGACAAACCCCAAAAAGAAGAAAGAGTTGACAAACCCCAAAAAGAAGAAAGAGTTGACAAGCCTAAGAATCTACGCGAAGGAGGAACAGCAAGAAAACAGGATCCATCCAAGAAAAATCGCAGACCTAAAAGAGAGACAACTTCGGAACAGCAGGGAATACGGCAAGGAACATCCGGTGAACAAAAAAATGTTGTAACACCTCGCAAGCCCAGACCTCCCCGTGACCCCAATTCTTCAGCAACCGCTACTGCAAAGAGAAAACCGGTGATAAAGAACGATCCGGTCAAGCAAAAGGCATCCTCTCCCCAAAAGAAAGATCCGGCTCCGGAACAGGCTACTGAGACAAAGAAATCTAAAAAGTGGAGTTGGTGGCCATTCGGGAAGAAATAACGGAGCTGGAGTGAAAACCCGTTATTCCGCTTCTTGCTCCAGTTCTATAATTTCCATTCCCCGCAGGATGGCCTCTTCGTTCATCGGCAAAAGCTTATGGTGTCGCTCCGGAAGGGATTTCCTCAGCCCTTCCATCACATTTTCCACCTCCACCATTGGGGATATTTTGAGCAGCCCTCCCAAGACAATCATATTGAACACCTTGGTATTGTTCATCTTCATCGACTCGTCCATCGCATTGATACGGTAGACATTGATGTCGCTCCGTTGCACTTTCTTATGGATGCCATACCCATCATAGATCAACACTCCACCCGGCTTCACCGTATTCTCGAATTTCTCAAGCGAGGGCTGATTCAATACAATGGCAATATCATACTTGTTCACCACCGGTGAACTGATCGGTTTATCGGAAATAATAACCGTGACATTGGCGGTACCACCCCGCTGCTCCGGCCCATACGCCGGGAACCACGAAACTTCCTTATCCTCCATAATTCCCGAAAAGGCGAGTATTTTACCCATCGAGAGCACACCCTGCCCCCCAAAACCTGAAATAACGATCTCCTGTAACATGATCTCTCTCGTTTTAGATATTTTTTAAATCGCCAATGGGGTAAACGGGAAACATATTTTCCACCATCCAATCATTTGCCGCTGCCGGTGTCATCTTCCATCCGGCGTTACAGGTAGAGACCACCTCCACAATAGAGGTTCCTTTCCCCGCCATGGCATTTTCGAAGGCAAGTTTGACCATCCGTCTTGTTTTTTTCACTGCCGCTGCCGTATGCACACTCACGCGGGTAGCAAGGCATACGCCGTCGAGTAATGCCAGCATATCGAGTATCTTCAGAGGTCCACCCATAGTCTGCACATCCCGCCCATCGGGGCTGGTGGATGTCACCATTTTACTTAGGGTAGTGGGTGCCATCTGTCCACCCGTCATTCCATAAATAGCATTATTTATAAAGATGATGGCTATATTTTCTCCTCGGTTAGCAGCATGGATGGTTTCTGCCGTCCCAATTGCGGCCAGGTCTCCATCGCCTTGGTAGGTAAATACCATCCTGTCGGGCAATAACCGTTTGATTGCTGTCGCCAATGCAGGAGCACGCCCATGAGCTGCCTCCTGCCAGTCGATATCGAGATATTTATAGGCAAAAACAGCACATCCTACGGGTGCCACACCGATGCACTTCTCCTGCAAACCTAATTCTTTGATCACCTCGGCAATCACTTTGTGCACCACCCCATGGGAGCATCCCGGGCAATAGTGCATATGGTTGTCGTTCATCAGCTCCGGTTTTCTATAAACCAGATTTTCAGGACTTACTATATCGCTAGGATTCATATCGTTATTTTTGTGAAGTTATGTGAAGTTAGAAGTTTAGAAGCAAGAAATTAGAACTGAAACAACGTTTGGCGAAGCCAAAATCAACGTACTCGAATTAGAAGTAGAGAATTCATTCTAAACTATCTGATTGCTTGACTCCTATTTTTTGCTCAATCTGTATATCAAATAAAAAAGAATAGCTGCCCCCCCAAAGTACCAGGTAAGTTTCATATCCCGGTTAGAGGAGAAGTAGACAATGATTGTACCCAGAAAGGCAATCATGAACAATATCATGAATATATTTCTTATTTTAAGATCCATATCATCCAATTTATCTATGAAAGCACTTTTCCTTTAACGCATCGAGCACATTGTCAGGAGTGGGAACAATTCCTCCCAAGCGTCCGTAGTGCTTCACCGGGATTTTTCCCTCCACCGCCAAACGCACATCCTCTACCATCTGCCCCGCATTAAGTTCTACAGTAAGCATCCCCTTCACCTTATCGGCATAGCGATTCAGCACCTTGGTGGGGAATGGCCAGAGTGTGATCGGCCTGAGAAGACCCACCTTAATTCCTTCTTCCCGCGCCATTTCAATTGTCTTTAAACAGATACGCGCTGCCGATCCAAAAGCGACCAACAGGTAGTCGGCATCGTCGCACTGCGTCTCTTCATAGAGCACCTCTTTCTCTTCCAGCACACGATATTTAGCCTGGAACCGCTCGTTATTCTTCTCCATCAAGGCCGAATCGAGCTCCAGTGAAGTGATGATATTGGGCTCTCTGCCCGGTATTTTACCAAGGGTTGCCCACGGACATTGCGCCCGGACCTCTTCATTGGTCCGTCTGCGGCGGAATTCAGGGAGCTTCACCTTTTCCATCATCTGTCCGATCACGCCATCCGTCAGGATCATCGCAGGATTTCGGTATTTAAATGCCAACTCAAATCCAAGTGCTACAAAATCGGCCATCTCCTGCACCGAATTAGGAGCAAGCGTAATCAGCTTATAGTCGCCATGCCCTCCTCCTTTTACCGTCTGGAAATAGTCGGCCTGTGAGGGCTGAATTGTCCCTAACCCGGGACCTCCCCGTTGCACGTTCACAATGAGGCAGGGCAGCTCTGCTCCTGCCATATAAGAGATGCCCTCCTGCTTTAAACTGATACCCGGACTGGAAGAAGTGGTCATGGAATATTTGCCGCAAGCAGCTCCCCCATAGACCATGTTGATAGCCGCCACCTCACTTTCGGCCTGCAGCACTACCATCCCCGTTGTTTTCCAGGGAGCCTCTTCCATGAGTGTCTCTATTATTTCCGACTGGGGAGTGATAGGATAGCCGAAATAGCCATCCACCCCATAGCGTATAGCTGCATGGGCAATGGCCTCGTTCCCTTTCATCAAAGAAATTTCTTCTGACATAATGTTGGTTTTGTTACTATTTTCTTTCGGAAAATGATCATACCCGCTTTTTTCGATAGACCGTTATACATCCTTCCGGACATACAAATCCACAATTCGCGCATCCGATACAATCATCGGGGCTCTTCATATAAGCATAATGATAGCCGCGGTCATTCACCTCTCGCGGCTGCAAATCCAATGTATCGGTAGGGCATGAAACAACACAGAGATTGCACCCCTTACATCGATCGGTATTTACCACTACATAACCTTTTACTTTTCCCATTATCAGATGTGGTTTTTATTGTCTGGCGCAAAAATAGCAGTTGTTTTCCAAGAACTCAATTTTTCCATGTTAATTTTTACCTATTTTGATCCTTTACGGACGATAATTACGACCCACACATTGCTCTGACGATCTCTTATGAATACTTTTACTCAGCAGTGCATAGAGCTCTTTCTTCATTGGATCACTCAACAAATCAAGGTGTTTTTTGATCACTTCCTCATCAAACCGGAGCGCGGGTCCGGTCTGTGCCGCATGTGGATCCATCGTCATCGCTTTGGCAGCCGTCTCGGCGATCAACGGATGCAGCAGAAAGAACTGAAGCCCCTCCTCATCCATTATCTCCGACGCAAGGGTATACATATGATTAGTGAAGTTAGATGCAAAGACAGCTGCCAAATGAAGGAGACGCCGTTTATCACCGGAAAGGAGAAATACCTTTTCCGAGATCGATTTCACGAGTTCATTGAGCATCGCTATGGTCGCACTACTCTCCCCCTCGATAAAAAACGGGATATCTCTAAGATCCAGCTCCCTCTCCTTGCTGAATGTCTGTAGCGGATAGAGTACCCCTCTCTCCTTATGAGGAGAAAGTGCTGAGAGCGGAACACTACCTGCCGTATGCACCCATATGCCTGTCGTCGGCGGCATCTGGGAAACAATTTCCGGAAGTGCTGCATCTTTCACTGAAAAAATATAAAAATCGGCGGCACGATAACGGGTATCGACTCTCTCAACCGGCTCAGCGCCCACCTTCGATGCAAGTAATTCCGCATTTCTCATCGTGCGGCTATAGAGTTGCACAATTCTGTAGCCCGCCTCATTCAATGCTGTTGCCAAATGGGTAGCCACATTGCCCGATCCGAGGAGTACAATTTCCATACACATTTGATTTACATCTTAATTCCCACTTTTTCCACTCCACACAGCAACTCTTCCTCCATTCCATGACGGATTAGCAGTCGGTAATTGGAGAGCGAATCACACGGAATAAAACAACTATAGGGCAGGGAGAACTGATTCAATCCTCCGGCACCACCTCCCAACCATTTTCCATATTCATCGGCCAAGAGGAAACGGAGTGTATCGGTAGCAACAAGTGAATCCCCCCGATTATGATCGACAAGCAACCACAGGTTGCGGTAGGGATAACTGCGATTGGTCGTCACTTCCACACTCATATCATATCTTCCACCCAACGAGGGTGGTAACGAATCTATTGTAAAAACCAACACCGAGTCGCGAAGCCATTTTCCATTCTTAACATGATAAAACCGGGAATAGGCCTCCCCACCCGAACAGGAGACAATCATCACAAGAAGCAAACCTGAAAATAATAAGAAGAGATTACTCTTTGTCCTCACCGGGAGATTTCCTATATTTGAATTTTTTGTTTCTTGACACATTGTCGGGGCGTTTTTTACGCGATTTTCTCTTTCCCCTTCCCCTATTTTCATCCTGATCATCAAAACGAGTAATACTCTGATCACCAAGAAGATCGCCAGGATACATCTCATTCCTGGATTTTTCTTCTCCCTCTTCGACCAGCTTCAGCGGTTTTTCGCCTTTTTTATTCATCTTGATGATTTCGAAAACGCGATCTTTGTGAATAGTCACGAAATTAGCACCATTAAACTTGTCCGACGAATAGGTCATCCTGCCGGAAAAGACATCCGTCTTGAAATGGTAATAGCTGCCATCTTTCGTTTCGAGTACGATCTCACGTGAAGGAAGTGCGCGTTGTGCCTCCACATAAGCATCCACCTCATAATTCATGCAACATTTCAGTTTTCCACATTGACCGGCCAATTTTTGTGGATTAATTGAGATATCCTGGTATCTGGCAGCAGAGGTAGAGACCGAGACGAAGCTCGACATCCAGCGACTACAACACATCTCCCGCCCACAGGGACCAATTCCGCCGATGCGGCCGGCTTCCTGGCGTGCGCCGATCTGTTTCATCTCAATTTTGATCCGGAACTCGCTGGCCAACACTTTGATAAGTTGACGGAAATCGACTCTCTCATCGGCAATATAGTAGAAGATCGCTTTATTGCCATCGCCCTGATACTCCACGTCGCCAATTTTCATCTTCAACCCCAATTCTTCGGCGATCTCCCTGGAACGAATCATGGTGGGCTGCTCTCGCTCTTTTGCCAACTCATACTTCTCCAGATCGGCCGGTCGTGCAATACGGTAGACACGCTTCAGCCCTCCGTTGGCTTCATCCCTGAAGTTGTTCTTCTTCATCTGCAGCTCCACCAGTTTGCCGGTCAGCGTCACAGTCCCTATATCGTGTCCGGGCAGAGCCTCTACGGCAACTATGTCTCCCTGCTCCAATTGCAAGTCGTTGCTGTTGATATAATAACCTTTACGGGTATTCTTGAACTGTATCTCCACCATTTTGGTTGCGTTTTGCAACTCCGGAAAATCGTGTAGCCAGTCGTAAACGTGAAGTTTAGTAGTATGACGGGTACAACCCCGGCAACTCTTCATATTTCGTGCGGTCGCTGTATCTAAAGGTACAATATCCGCTAATTTATCTGCCAATTGTTCTTTGTCCATATGTAAACCGCCTTTTTTCTTGGCGGGGGAGTTGAATTGTGATTGAATTGTAGATCTTGAATCGCTACAAAAAGGGTGCAAGTTACAAAATTATTTTCTTAAAAGCATTGTCACTTTTAGACAAAGATCGAGGAATATAATTTTCGCATTGCCATTTTGTTCAATCTGTCGGTAAGCGAGAGAAAACTCCTCACTCAACGTCTCTATATTTTTTTCGTTAATAAATGGGGCAAACCGCTCGCCGAACTGCTGTTCTTCTTTGTTGAGATAGACTATCTCCGGCTCATGCAGGTTGCTCACGAAATATTCCCTGAACAACCCTAATGAATAGAGCAGGAAGCTTTTCTGCATCTCACGTCCGATGCCGGCAATTTTATTGGCGATCTCTCTGATGGGCTTGATTTTACCGGAAAAGGCATCCCGCATCATCTGCGTAAATAGCTCCAAGAGATATTCCCTATATTCCGATGTCTGGATAATCTCGATAGCTTTGGTGAAACTGCCGTTGGCGATATGTGCTGTTGAAAGTGCCTGCTCCCGATCCAGTCCGAACTTCTGTTGCAGTGCCACTCCCATCTCTTCCTTTTCGATAGCTCGGATATGTAGCGGCTGGCAACGCGACCAGATAGTCTGCAGCACATCCTCCTTCTCTTCCGAGACCAAAAGGAATACCGTATCTCCCGGCGGTTCTTCCAACAACTTCAACAGTTTATTGGCACACACCACATGCATCTTCTCCGGCAGCCACACAACCATGATTTTGTAAGGCGCTTCATACACTTTGAGGTTGAGTTTGCGGATGATCTCGTCGCTCTCTTTCGCATAGATTATCCCCTGCGCATTTTGGGCATCGATAAAGTTAAGCCAGTCGTTCAGGTTGAAATAGTGGTGGCCCGACAAAAATTCCCTCCATTGCGACAAATAGTGGTCGCTCACTTTCGACTTCACTACCGGGAAGACAAAGTGCAGATCGGGATGCGCCCACTTGTCGAACTTATGACAGGAGGGACATTCGCCGCAAGCATCCTCGTCACCACGGTTGCTACAATTCAGATATCTGGCATAAGCGATGGCCAAGGGCAGCTTCCCCACCCCCTCCGGACCGTAGAAAATACGGGCATGCGGAACATGTCCCTGTCGCACCGAATTGATCAGGTGTTGTTTCACATCGTGGAGCCCTATGACATCGCGAAAATACATCAATATATCTCTTTTGCTACCCTACGTATACTTTCAACCGCCATCAACGAATAGAAATGAATACTCTGAACCTGATTATCAATCAGCTCTTTGCACTGCTGGATACACCATTCCACACCAACCTCCTTTGCCTCCTCATCGTCTTTGCATTTGCGCAGTGCTACAGCCAGCTCTTCTGGAATATCTGTGCGGAAGATACGGGGAAGTGCCGTAAGTTGATTCTTCTGATGGATCGGTTTGATCCCGGGAATAATGGGTACCGCAATTCCCGCTTCACGGCAACGTTTCACAAATTCAAAATATTTGCTGTTATCGAAAAACATCTGCGTCACCAGATATTCGGCTCCCTTATCCACCTTCATCTTAGTATAATAGATCTCCGAATCCATATTGGGCGACTCCTCATGTTTTTCAGGGTAACATGCCATGCCGTAAGAAAAAGTCTCCTCCGGGGCGGTGAAGACAGATCCTTCGAAGGTGATTCCCTTATTAAAGTTGTTCACCTGTTCCTGCAAGCCCGTAGCGTAGGTATGACTATCCAGCTTCCGCTGCTCGGCATCCAGCTTCTTGCTGTCTCCCCTTAACAACAACAGATCGGTCACCCCTAAGATGGAGAGGTCGATCAATGCATACTCGGTCTCCTCTTTCGAAAAGCCTTGCGAAATGATATGGGGGACAGCCCTAATTCCGTACTTATTCTGTATGGCAGCCGCAATCGCTACCGATCCGGGACGTCGCCTCACATTTATTTTCCGGTAGGTGCCGTTTTCATCTTCCTTATAAATAGTTTCGCTATGATGCGTCGTAATATTGATATATTTCGGGTCGAACTCCTTCAGCCGGTCGATAGTATTGTAGACCTGCTGAATACTGTTTCCCTTCAATGGGGGTAGCAGTTCAAACGAAAAAGCAGGTTTATCCCTCTTGCTGATTAATTCTAACACACTCATTTTAAATTGATTTGATGATTTGATGATTGTCTGACACTCAATCAGAAGTATTTAGGTATTTTGTACCCATCATACGGAGCCATTATTTAAAAATCGCTCTCACCACATCCATCCCATTGGCATACAACACCAAACCAATGAGCAGGATCATCCCCGCCACTTGGGCATATTCCATGAATTTATCATTCGGTTTGCGCCGCGTAATCACCTCATAAACAAGGAACATCACATGTCCTCCGTCGAGTGCCGGAATAGGCAGGATATTCATAAAAGCAAGGATCACCGAAAGGAAAGCAGTCATCATCCAAAATGCCTGCCAATTCCATTGTGCGGGGAAGAGGTTTCCGATCGCCCCAAATCCACCCAAAGAGGAGGCACCTGCTTTTGTAAACACATATTTAAATTGTGCCACATAATCTTTTAATGTCTGAATACCCAATTTGATTCCTGCCGGGAATGATTCAAAAAAGCCGTAGTTGACCGTAACCGTTTGGTAAACCTGATAGACGCCCTTCACTGAAAAGCCCAAGGTGCCGGCTGAATCAACGTTTGCGGCTGTTGACTGTAACGATCCGCTCCGATAAAAGTCCAGCACAACCTCTTGGTTGCGGTGGTCGTTGAGCGCACTCTTGAAATCACTAAAGAGAGGGGTGACCATTCCATTCACTCCCACGATGCTGTCTCCGGAGGTGAGTCCTGCCCGCTCGGCAGCGCTTCCTTCCATCGACTCATGGACAACCACCGGCATCCTGTAGGAAGCAAATCCCTCCTTATCTTTCAGCAGGTTTTCCATCAACCCTTCCTGCATCGTCAATACTACTTCTCTCCCCTCACGCAGCACCGTCACCTTTGCTGCATCGGCCACATCAAGTAAAGTACGTACGCCGAAGCGGTCCAGCTCTTTATTGTCTGCCTTGAGCAAGATATCTCCATCCTGAAATCCGACTCGATGGGCCGCTTGGCTGAACTCCATCCCTTGTGTCACATTTTTTAGAGGGAGATAGGTATCACTCCAGGTGAAAAGCACCATGGAATAGATAAAAAATGCCAGTAACAGGTTAAACAGTACTCCCCCAACCATCACTAACAGTCGCTGTCCCGCAGGTTTGGAACGAAACTCCCACGGTTGCGGTGGTTGTGCCATCTGTTCTTTGTCCATCGACTCATCAATCATCCCCGATATTTTCACATAGCCGCCCAGCGGTAGCCAGCCGATACCATATTCCGTATGACTGTTCTTTGGTTTGTAGCGGAAGAGTGCGAACCAGGGATCGAAGAAAAGATAGAATTTCTCTACCCGTATCTTGAACATCCTCGCAAAAATATAATGTCCAAACTCGTGTACCACCACTAATAGCGACAAACTCAGTATGAGTTGTAACGCCTTAATCAAAAATGTATCCATTCAGTTATCACTTTCACACCTTACCCGGCGTGCCATTTTTATCAATTAATAAATTCAACTATTTGATCTCTTGCTATTCTTCTTGCTTCGGCATCTGTGTGCAGATAGTCGTCCAGCGACGGTGACTGCACAAATGATGCTATCTGCATGGTTCTTTCTATCAAGCGGCTCATTTGCATATAACCGATCTTTTCCTGTAGGAAAAGCTCCACTGCCACTTCATTGGCCGCATTCAAGATACAGGGCATATTTCCTCCCGCTGCAATTGCCTCATAGGCATAGAGCAGACCGGGGAACCGCTCTGTATCCGGTGCTTCGAACGTCATCTGTGGCAACTCCAAAAAGTTCAGCGGCTTCACATCCGATTTCAACCGATCCGGATAAGAGAAGGCATATTGGATAGGCGTACGCATATCGGGTTCTCCCAACTGTGCAATTACGGAGTGGTCTTCAAACTGCACCATAGAATGAATGATCGATTGTGGATGCACCAGCACTTCAATCTGTGCCGGCTCAACACCGAACAGCCATTTGGCCTCGATCATTTCAAATCCCTTATTGATAAGGGTAGAGGAGTCTATGGTCACTTTCTCACCCATATTCCAGTTAGGATGTGCCAATGCCTCTCTCCGTGTCACATGCCGCAACTGCTCTTTCGATAAAGTACGGAAAGGTCCACCTGAGGCAGTTAGCCATATTTTTTCAATCTTGTTATCTCCCTCACCGTTCAGACACTGGAAGATAGCCGAATGCTCGGAGTCGACCGGCAGGATGGGAGTTTTATGCTTCAATGCCAATGAGGTAACCAATTCACCCGCCACCACCAGCGTCTCCTTATTGGCCAATGCCACCATTTTCCCGGCTTTAATTGCGTTTATGGTAGGTTGCAGACCCGAAAAACCAACCATCGCCGCAAGCACCATATCTAAAGGTCCATCTTGCACCACCTGCTCAATTGCCCTGCTTCCACACCACACCTTGATGGGCAAGTCGCTCAATGCATCTTTCAACTGCTTATATTTCGACTCGTTGGCGATCACCACCACCTCGGGGAGGTATGCCCGTGCTTGCTCTATCAGCAGGTCAACTTTGTTATTGGCAACCAAAGCATAGACTTCAAATCGGTCGCTATGGCTTGAAATAACTTTCAGTGCCTGTGTTCCAATTGAACCCGTAGAACCTAAAATGGCAATATTTCGTTTCATGATTGTTTCATTCTTCGATCAGTCCATCCGGAAGGAACATCTCAATCAGACTGAGCTCCTCGTCGATAGCTTCTATAAAATCTTCGGTAGCCGGAATTAAAAATTCCTTCTCCTCATTTTTCACGACGAATAGTATATTCATAGTGGAATCATCTACCTCCTCTATTACTCCCACTTGTCTTCCATACTGATCGGTGATAGTAAACCCCCTAAAAAAATCCCAGTCGGTCACCTCAGGCTCTGCCTGAGATTTCAACAACTCGCGAGGAAGATAAACATCCCGGTTGACATATTGTGCAGCTGCTGTCTCATCGTCGATATCTTCGAACTTCACCCGGGCAGTTACATCGGTTGAATAAGTAAACTCCTCCACAAAAAAGGGCACGGGAATACCCTCAATTTCCAGAAAATAGTATTCTGTATCTACATCGGCATATTCCATTTTCCGGAATCGGACAATGATTTCGCCCTTTATCCCGTAAGGTTTCTGGGTAGTTCCAACAAGAAGGATGTCTTTCTTTGAGATCACCTTTTTCTATTTTCTACGTTGATATTTTATATTTTTGAGTTTATCGCGACTGGCATTCACCTTCATCTCGGGGATCACATACGTTTCGGCATCAATCTTTATCTTGCCCTCCGACAGCAGGTAAAGATCGTGAAATATCTTCTGATCATCCGCCTCTTTGTTCCATTGCGAATAGGAACGTTTCATCTGACTTAACAGCAACTTCACCAGATAGTTTTTCTTTTCATTCTCCTCCATATTGGCGGCAATCTTGATCATCCTTTCCATGATCTTGCCATAATGACGGTACTGCATCGTGGGACGGCTATAATCAAGATGTCCCGGTGGAGTATTCAATTCCTCCTCGGTAATCACTACATAGGGATATTCTATATCGAGTTTAAAATCAGCCATAATGGCCAGATGATCCCACAAAATATGTTTGAAATCATTCACATCGCGAAGGTGGGGAAACATGCTCCCCATGATATCGATCACAGTATAGGCACACTTTGTGCGCTCTTTGGGATCTTCAATGCCCAGGCAGTGATCTACCATATTCTGGATATTGCGTCCATATTCTGGCAATGTCAGCTTTTTCAATTGTGTGTTGTATTGCATATATCAATTATTTTTCAGTTGTTATTCAAATGTACGCTGTCAATGTAGATCGTTCCACTCTCCCATTTTTCACTTCCCCGTTTTCCCTCTTTTTCATCTCAACTTAAGCAGATCCCCCTCTTCCGGTATATATTTATAGCTCTTCTTATTGATTCGATATAAATTGCGTAGTTGAATTCCATATCTCTGCGAAATACTATACATTGACTCTCCCACCTGAACGGTATGAAATTCATACGGCTTATCGGCACGAGCCTTCTTTTTCTGGAAATAGACAATGTCGCCTTCGCTCAGGGGAAAATCTTCAGGGACCTCATTGAATTTCAACAGTTCTTTTTCTTTGAAGCCAAATTCCCGTGCGATATTTCCGAACGTATCCCCATCTACCGCAATCACATACAGCAGACCATGCGTAATATAGGGTTGGTGCGTCCAGGTTACCTGTGCTACTTCTCTTTCTCGTTGTTCATTCCGTTCCTTTCGGCTAACCCCCTTGCGGTATTTTTTATCATCGAAGCGATACAGTTCGTAGTCTTCGATCAGTTTGATCAATTTGTTGGCATATGCCCTATCGGTAGCGTAACCCATTTTTTGAAGCCCTCTCGCCCATCCTTTATAATCGGTGATAGAGAGGTCGAACAGAGGTTTATAACGACTACCATAAGCCAAGAACTCCGAATGGTCTTGATATGAGTCCTCCACACTATCATACTTCCGGAAGCAATCGTTGGGTGTGTCATCGGCAACATATACCGTACTTCCGCTCCATCCGCGATGGCATTTGATCCCGAAATGGTTATTGGAACGACGGGCCAGGTCACTCATCCCTGCGCCCGATTCAAGAATTCCCTGTGCCAACGTGATAGATGCGGGTATCTTATATTTCTCCATATGTGATACTGCCAAATCGCCATACTTCCGAATATAACTCTCGTAGGTACTCACCCTGGTTTGCGCTGACAGGTGATGAGTCGGGACAAATAAAGAGGAGAAAACGACAAAGAGCGGTAGAAAACATCTATATTTGCGAAACAAATTTTGCATTATGAGAGAAATCAAATTAACCACAAAGATAGCTGTTTATCCGATAGCGGAATGCTCCGAAATGGAAAAAAAACTTATTGAAGCCGCAAAAGAGGCCACAAAAAAAGCGTATGCACCCTATTCAGGCTTCAAGGTCGGTGCTGCCGTCCTGTTGGAAAACGGTGAAATCATCGCTGGCAATAACCAGGAAAACGCCGCTTACCCGTCGGGATTATGCGCGGAGAGGGTCACTATTTTCTTTGCCAATGCCACCTATCCCGATCAAAGGATCGAAGCCATCGCTGTGGCCGCCTATCACAACGGAGGTTTCACCGACGACGTGATCACTCCCTGCGGAGGCTGTCGACAGGTGCTGTTAGAGACGGAAAACCGCTTCAATAGAGCAATTAAAATACTATTGTACGGCAACGAAAGCGTTTATAAGTTCGAAAGTGCAAAGGATTTACTGCCGTTCAGTTTCGGTGATAAGATGTTAAAATGATGCTTCGTAAAGGGTCACCAGATACCATTTCTCGTCAATCAGCGTAAAATAATAATCGGCATAAATACCGTTATTGATTCCCCGGATTTCCACTACTACAGTATCTTTTTCGTAACGCACGCCCTGGTAATACTGATCGTAAGGGCGCGTAAGATAAGTACTGTCGTAGGTGAGGTCGAGCAATTCCCATTCATACCTCCCAATTGTTTCTTCCATCGGAGGCATTCCTTCATGTTCATCGTTGGGGACAATCACCCGGATAGGAAATTTTACCCGTTCTAATTGAAAAAAGTCGTACGTACTGAATTTATGGATAAACTGATCGAAATTTTCCTCTTCGGAGTTCGTCTCTTTTCTGTTGTCGGCACTACCTGCTTCCATTTTTTCTTTTCCATTACTCCCCACGCTCCCTCTCCTTTCTGTACCCCGTGAACAGGAGAAAAGAAAAAGCAAGAAGATACAAAAAAAGATATGATTCGAAAATTTCATCGATGAGTAAATCCCTATTGAATCGGTTTTGATTTCAACCATTGTTATTTAACTACAAAGATATTAAAATTAAGGTGATAATCAAACAGCAACCCCACTATTTTTATTTCCTTCCACATCGGTAAAGAGTAAAGGAAAAATCCTTATCTTTGCTTTTAAAAATGGGTACTGAATGGATCTTCAAACGGAAATCAGCCATCTGTTTTCTGCACAACAGAGCGATTGGGAGCAATTACGGAATGGCATTTTACAGATGAATAACCTGCGGGAGAAAGAGTTTTCATGGGGTGGCAATTACCAGGTAAAGCTGCAGTTCAATCCATCACGGATCGTCTCTACGGCAGCGGTTATCAATAAGGAGTCGATTGAAAAGCGCCCCTGTTTCTTATGTGGAAGCAATCGGCCTATTCAACAGAAAGGAGTTGCATTCATGGAGAAATATATTCTTCTCTGTAACCCCTACCCCATCCTTAAAAATCATCTTACAATTCCTCTTCATTCCCATGTGCCGCAGCGCATTCGACAAAAGATGGAGGAAATGCTCATATTGGCAGAACAACTCCCCGATTACCTGGTTTTCTATAATGGTCCTAAATGCGGCGCATCCGCACCCGATCATTTCCATTTGCAGGCGGGGCTTAAGTCTCCTTTGCTCATGCAGGGGGACAACGAATTACGTTCATGCCTCCAAATTGAAAGTGAAAACAGAAGTGAAGTGCAAGTGCTCTTTGAGGATGTATATCAATACCTTCGTCATCTTCAACCGGAAGAGAGTGAGCCGATGATGAACATAATCGCTTTTACAGAGAACAACAGATACAAACTTCATATCTTTCCCCGCAAAGCACATCGCCCGAGTCATTATTACGAAAAAGGAAAAAAGCAGCTACTCATCAGCCCCGGTGCACTCGACATGGCCGGATTAATGATCTGCGTGAGAGAGGAAGATTTTGAGAAAATCAGTAAACAAGATGTGGAAGATATCTATTCACAGGTCTCTATGCCTATTATTTAAGATTGACATAGCAAACTAACAACAAAATTTCGATGCTGTAACATCACAAAATTATCCCTACAATGGAAAAATCAGAAATTATTTTACTCAATATCAACGGAGAAGACAAACCGGGCTTGACCGCCGCCCTCACGGAAATTCTCGCACGTCACGGAGCTTTTATCCTTGACGTGGGACAATCGGATATCCACAAAAATCTCTCATTAGGCATTCTATTCAGAGTGAAGAACAATATCTCCGGCGAATTAATGAAAGATCTGCTCTTCAAAACATACGAAATGGATGTAAACGTCCGTTTCACCCCTATTTCGGATGAGGAATACTCCAATTGGGTAGGGTTGCAGGGCAAAAATAGATATATCATCACACTATTAGGGAGGATTCTTACTGCCAAACAGATTGCTGCCGTCTCAAAAATTATTGCCGAACAGAATCTCAATATCGACAATATGGTACGGCTGACCGGCCGTATCCCACTCGACGAGAAGGAACGGGCAGCACAGTCGTGTGTGGAGCTGTCGGTAAGAGGCACACCGGCCGACCGGCAGCAGATGCAACAGGCATTTTTGAAACTCACCTCTTCACTCAATTTCGATATCTCCTTTCAGGAAGAGAGCATGTTCAGGCGAATGCGCAGGCTCATCTGCTTCGATATGGACTCCACCCTCATTCAGACGGAGGTGATAGATGAGTTGGCAGAAAGAGCAGGTGTAGGAGATGAGGTGAAAGTCATCACAGAATTAGCCATGCAGGGCGAGATTGATTTCAACGAGAGCTTCCGGCAGCGGGTAAAACTGCTGAAAGGGCTTGATGTTTCCGTGATGAAAGAGATTGCCGACAATCTACCCATCACCGAAGGGGTTGAGCGATTGGTGAAGGTGCTTCAGAAAGTGGGATTCAAGACCGCCATCTTGTCGGGAGGATTCACCTATTTCGGCAACCATCTGAAAAAGAAATATGGATTCGACTATATGTATGCCAACGAATTGGAAATTGAGGATGGAAAGCTGACCGGCAACTACCTGGGAGATATTGTTGATGGCAAAAGGAAAGCTGAATTATTGCGGCTCATCGCACAAGTAGAAAAGATCGATCTTCGTCAAACAGTGGCTGTGGGTGATGGAGCCAATGACCTGCCCATGTTGGGAATAGCCGGTTTGGGCATTGCTTTTCATGCCAAACCAAAGGTAAAACAAAATGCGGACCAGGCACTCTCTACAGTGGGTATCGA
>JAAYFR010000224.1 GCA_012728155.1 Bacteroidales bacterium
ATCAGGACGTTCATGATATTGAAAGTACCATCCTTACCATCACTGAAGTCAGACGCAAATACTCTCCCTGGAGTTCCAAATTATACACCCTGCGTCAAGATCCCCGCAGATAATTCATTAATCCATTTACTCAGAAAGAAATATTCCTTATGAAAGAATTTAAATATAAAATTAACGGTGCACCCTACCGCGTGATTATCAACAGCTCCGATAGTTCAGTCGTTGAACTTGAAGTGAACGGAACACCGTATAAAGTAGAATTGGAAAAAAAGGAAAGCAAACCGCTTTCAAAAATCAAAAAACAAGCCATTACTACGCCTACACCGCAAACGACCTCTACTCCGCTTGTCACAAGGCCGAAAGAAGCAACCGGAAAAAATACGATCCAGTCTCCGCTTCCGGGAATTATTCTCGATATTCGCTGCCAGGTAGGTGATACGGTAAAGAAAGGACAAACCATCATGATTCTGGAAGCCATGAAAATGGAAAACAACATCTTGTCAAACGCCAACGGAAAGGTAACAGGGATCTTGGTTAACAAAGGAGACTCTGTACTTGAAGGAGCCGAATTAGTAACCATAGAATAAAAGAGGAAAAAATGAATACACTTCTGACTTTGGGCGACAACCTGAAAACATTTTGGGACTATACCGGAATGGCCAATGCCAGTACCGGTCACATCATCATGATTCTGGTTGGCTTAATCTTTATTTACCTGGCCATTGCAAAAGAATACGAGCCGTTACTGTTAATTCCCATCGGTTTTGGTATTCTTATCGGGAACATCCCGTTCAATGAAGCAGCCGGCTTGCAAGTAGGGATCTATGAAGAGGGTTCAGTACTTAACATCCTCTATCAGGGCGTTGTAAAAGGATGGTATCCCCCGCTTATTTTTATGGGGATCGGCGCCATGACCGACTTCTCGTCGCTGATTGCAAACCCGAAGCTCTTTCTCATTGGAGCAGCCTGCCAGTTTGGAATTTTTGGAGCATACGCAGCAGCGTTATTGTGGGGATTTGCCCCTAACGAAGCTGGAGCTATCGGTATTATTGTTGGGGCAGACGGCCCGACGGCTATTTTCCTTACGTCGAAGCTGGCTCCGCAACTACTGGGTGCAGTAGCTATATCGGCATACTCTTACATGGCGTTGGTTCCGGTGATTCAACCGCCGTTTATGAGATGGTTAACTACACCAAAAGAACGTATGATTAAAATGAAGTCTCCTCGTGTAGTTTCTCAAACCGAAAAAATCTTGTTCCCCATTGTCGGCCTGTTGTTGACTACTTTCCTGGTGCCTTCCGGACTTCCCTTGTTGGGTATGCTCTTTTTCGGCAACCTGCTGAAAGAATCGGGAGTAACACGCCGTTTGGCTGAAACGGCCAGGGGTCCGCTGATCGACACTATCACCATCTTGTTGGGATTAACGGTGGGGGCATCCACACAAGCCACCACTTTCCTGCGTCCCGAATCGGTGAAGATTTTTGTTATTGGCGCTTTTTCTTTCGTGGTAGCCACTTGTGCGGGAATTCTGTTTGTTAAATTTTTCAATTTATTCCTGAAAAAAGACAACAAGATCAATCCGCTTATCGGAAATGCAGGAGTTTCAGCAGTACCCGATGCAGCACGTATATCGCAAGTGGTCGGGTTAGAATACAACCCGAGTAACTACCTGCTTATGCACGCTATGGGGCCTAACGTTGCCGGAGTTATCGGTTCAGCCGTTGCTGCCGGTATTATGCTTGGATTCTTGTATTAAATTCAGGCATTGGCCTTGAAGGCCCAATAAAGGGATGTAAACAATAGAATTTTCACAAAGGGTGTTGCTGGATTG
>JAAYFR010000225.1 GCA_012728155.1 Bacteroidales bacterium
AAACATAAACTGGGTATTGCCAATCCTTCCGCTGTGGCGTATGATATTTTATATGGCTGTCCGGGATGGGTGCAGGCGGTAATTCAAGCCGATTATTATATCCGCTCCGGAGATGCCAAGAAAATATTGGTGGTGGGGGCCGATGTGCTGTCGCGTATATCTGACCCGCACGACCGAGACAGTATGATCTATGCCGATGGTGCCGGTGCTGCCATCATGGAAGCAAGGGAGAGTGATCCACCTGTGGGTGTGATCGGTCATAACTCACGCAGCGATGCCTTGAATTATGTCAATATGCTCTATTTGGGCTACTCCTATAAACCCGAACTGGCGAAAAAAAAAGATTATTACCTCAAGATGAATGGTCGCCGCCTTTATCAGTACGCGCTCGAGAATGTGCCGAAGACCATTAAAGCGGGACTCGACAAATTAAAATTGCATATTGACCAGGTAAGCAAGGTGTTAATCCATCAAGCCAACGGTAAGATGGATGATGCCATCCTGAAAAGGTTGTACCATCTCTACGGCCAGAGAGAGGTGCCTGAATCTATTATGCCGATGACGATATCCAGGTTGGGCAATTCATCGGTGGCTACAGTGCCCACGCTGCTCGATATAATCTTACGGGGAGAGATGAAGGGACACAATGCCCTACATAGTGGAGACAATATTGTGCTGGCATCAGTAGGTGCTGGTATGAATATCAACAGTATTGTCTACCGGATTCCATAAGAGATATCATTCCACATCATACGATAGAGCTCCCACGTTGATAAGGCGTGGGTTTTTTTATACGAATCGCTCAAGTGTAGAAAGAGTGGAGTAGCTCTGTAAGCTTAGTTAAATAATATTAATAGATTTAGATTGATAGTCTCTATTGTAATTGTTAGATATACAGTCTATTATTTGTATGGTTGTTTTGTCATTTTTCTACTAATTTGTTTTTTCTCGAATACTTTGTTGATCGAAGAAAATAATTTAACATAAATATAATTCAAATTGAGGTTTAATTGTATAATTTTGAAATTTTTTCTAACAGTGTTAATTGTAATATATGATAAAATATAGATGTAACTGGTTGATAATTAACTATTAACCTTATTTTTTTATAATCCTTCTCTATTTTTTTAAAAAAATCATCTTGCATATTAACTATGTGAAAAAACTATGTGAAAAAACCAAGTATGGAATAAGTATGATAATTGTTTTACCCAAGTTTGGGAATTGAAGTTTGGGAATTGTAATGTAATTGACTGAATTGCCATTGGCAATTTCGCACACTGTCATGTATATATAGAAAATCAGTGATATATAATTTTAATCTTATGGAAAGAAAACTAATCATGTTTTTAACCCTGTTTTTTATAGGAATAGGGATTGCCACCGCCCAAACACAACAGGTGCGTGGTACTGTGGTGGATGAGACCGGCGAGCCGGTTATCGGTGCAACCGTGCAAGTGAAGGGAATCTCACAGGGAACGGTAACCGATTTCGATGGGAATTTTACACTTTCTGCCCCCGTAGGTGGAACACTTCTGTTTTCCTATGTCGGTATGATCACCCAAGAGGCTTTGGTCAGTCCGGTGATGAAAATCACCATGAAATCGGATAGCGAGCTGTTAGAAGAGGTAGTTGTGACCGGAATGCAGCAGATGGATAAGCGGCTTTTTACCGGAGCAACGACCAAATTGTCCGCTGATGATGTTAAATTGGATGGTATTCCTGAAATCAGCAGGGCCCTCGAAGGTAGGGCATCTGGAGTTTCGGTGCAAAACGTATCGGGTACTTTTGGTACCGCTCCCAAAATTCGTGTGCGTGGAGCCACCTCTATTTATGGTAGTTCTAAACCTCTTTGGGTTGTGGATGGTGTGATTGTGGAGGATGTGATAGATGTAAGTGCAGATGATTTGTCTTCGGGTGATGCTACTACGCTGATCAGTTCTGCAATTGCCGGGTTGAACTCTGACGACATCGAAAGCTTTCAAATATTGAAAGATGGATCGGCAACCTCGATATATGGTGCGCGGGCTATGGCCGGAGTGATTGTAGTGACAACAAAAAAGGGGAGGACTGGTCAAAGTCGCCTTGGCTACACCGGTGAATATACCATGCGTTTGAAACCGAGCTACTCCACTTTCAACATCATGAATTCGCAGGAGCAGATGGAAATCTACCAAGAATTGCAACAGAAGGGATGGTTGAATTTTGCTGATGTGGCCAATAGAAGTGAAAGTGGTGTCTATGGAAAAATGGGACAGTTAATCAATGCAGGTCTGTTGGAAAATACCGAAATTGGTAGAAACGCCTATTTGAGAGAGGCGGAGTTCCGGAATACGAACTGGTTTGATCTTCTTTTTCAAAATTCGCTCACCCAAAACCATTCAGTAAGTATCAGCTCAGGGAATGAGAAATCTTCCTATTATGCTTCGCTGAGTGCAATGGTGGATCCGGGATGGACAGAGCGGAGTAAGGTAAATCGATATACAGCTAATTTCAATTCAAACTATAATATCTCTAAGCAGTTGAATTTTAGCATGCTCTCAAATGCCGCATATAGGAAACAGTTGGCTCCCGGTACATTGTCTTCTGATATTGATGTGGTGTTTGGAGAAGTGAAGAGAGATTTCGATATCAATCCATATTCTTATGCAATGAATACTTCAAGGGTTCTGGATCCCGATGAGTTCTATACCCGAAACTATGCACCATTCAATATTTTGCATGAGCTGAAGAATAATTACATGGATTTGAATGTAGTTGATTTGAGGTATCAGGCCGAATTGAAATGGAAACCCGTTCTTGGACTGGAAGTTGCTGCGTTGGGAGCTGTAAAATATTCGGCAACCTCGCAAGAACATAACATCACCGATTTCTCCAATCAGGCGGTTGCCTATAGAACTATGCCTACTACTACCATCCGGGACAAGAATCCGTTTTTATATACTGATCCGGATAATCCTTATGCAATACCTATTACTGTACTTCCTGACGGAGGTATTTATGAGAGGAGCGATTTCAAGCTGTTGTCTTACGACTTTAGAGGTACGGTGCTCTATAATAAGGTGTTCAACGATAATCATATCACGAATCTATTCGGTGGTATGGAGATTAACACGGTCGATCGTCACCGCACTTGGTTTCGCGGCTGGGGACTTCAGTACAGCATGGGAGAGATTCCTCACTATGCGTATCAGGTATTTAAAAAAGGACAGGAAGAGGGTTCCGATTACTTTACCATGGTCAACGGTTTGACAAAAAGTGTGGCTTTTTTCGGTAACGCCACCTATTCATATAAAGGGATATATACCTTGAATGGTACATTACGCTATGAAGGTACAAACCGCCTTGGAAGGGCGAGATCTGCCCGTTGGTTGCCCACCTGGAACCTTTCGGGAGCGTGGAATGTGCATGAAGAGGGCTTCTTCAACGATTATGAACATCCTCTCTCTTTCCTCGCACTCAAAGCATCTTATTCGTTGACCGCGGATAGGGGACCTGCCTCTGTCACCAACTCAAGGGTAGTCATCCAAAGTAATACACCTTGGCGTCCCTCAGCCGGAGATCAGGAAACCGGACTTTATATCAGTCAGTTAGAAAACGGAGCGTTGACTTATGAGAAGAAACATGAGCTGAACCTCGGTGCAAATATCGGATTCTTGGATAACCGGATTAACTTTGAGTTTGACTGGTATCGTAGAGATAACTATGACTTGATTGGCCCTGTTACAACCCAGGCGTTGGGAGGACAAGTAGTGAAATATGGTAATGTGGCCAGTATGAAATCCAGAGGTGTTGAGCTTACGCTCTCTACCCGTAATATTGTGACGAAAGATTTCTCATGGAGTACCGATTTTATCTATTCTCATACCAAAAATGAGGTAACCGAGCTTGACAACAGGCAAAGGGTTATCGACCTGGTAGCAGGAACAGGTTTTGCTATGGAAGGATATCCGGTACGGTCGATTTTCTCGATTCCGTTCAAAGGTCTGGACGATAGAGGACTACCAACTTTCTTAGATCAGGATGGAAATATTACTTCTACCGGTATTTATTTCCAGGAGCGCGATAAAATTGATTTTCTGGAATATTCAGGAAGTGCCGATCCTACCGATTTCGGTAGTCTCGGAAACATTTTTACCTATAAGAATTTCAAATTGAATGTTTTTCTCACCTACTCGTATGGTAATGTGGTCCGTCTCGATCCGGCATTCAAATCTTCTTATACAGACTTGTCCTCCATGCCGAGAGAATTTAAAAATAGATGGATTTTACCGGGGGAAGAGAGTATGACTGATATTCCTGTGATAGCATCCGTTATTCAAAACAAAAATATCAACAATTTGTCTTATGCCTACAATGCCTATAACTTTTCTAGTGCCCGTATTGCGAAAGGAGATTTTATAAGATTGAAAGAAATTTCGTTGGCATATGATTTTTCTCCCAATGTAACGCAAGCCCTGATGGTCTCTAATCTGTCATTGAAATTGCAAGCTACCAACCTGTTCTTGCTTTATGCCGATAAGAAATTGAACGGTCAGGATCCAGAATTCTTTAACACAGGAGGGGTAGCTGTACCAGTTCCTAAGCAGTTCACATTAACCTTGAGAGTAGGTTTATAAATAATAATTAGAAAGTATGATTATGAATATGAATAAGAAATATGTGCCCTGTCTGTTTGCCTTGTTGCTCATTACACTCTTTTCTTGTAATGACTTCCTGGATGAAATGCCTGACAATAGGGCTGAACTTGACAGCGAAGAAAAAATACGTAAGATGTTGGTGAATGCCTATCCTGTGAATCAATTCGTTTTGGTTACAGAATTAGCATCGGACAATGTGGATGACTACGGTGTAAATAATCCCTATACAACTCGTTTTTGGGAGCAACTCTACAATTGGGTAGATGTGACGGAAAATGATAATGAATCACCGAAAAGAATCTGGGAAGGATGTTATAGCGCCATAGCCAATGCCAATCAGGCTTTACAAGCTATCGAGGAGATGGGCAATCCGGCCAGTTTAAATCCGGCCAGAGGTGAAGCGTTGGTCGCACGTGCTTATAGCCATTTCATTCTTACAAATGTATTTGGACAGCATTACAGCAAGACTCATTCAGAAACTGATTTGGGGGTGACCTATATGGAAAAGGCAGAAACGGAACTCAATCCCAAATATGAACGTGAGACGGTAGCCGATAATTATGAGAAAATTGCAAAAGATTTAGAAGAGGGACTCCCACTAATCAATGACGCTTTCTACTCAGTACCCAGATATCATTTTAATAGTCTGGCTGCTTATACATTTGCTTCGAGATTCTATCTGTTTTATCAGAATTGGGATAAAGCGATTCAATATGCCACTATGGCAATCGGTGAAAATCCAAATGAACTCTTAAGGGATTATGCGTCATTGGTAGCACTACCACGGGATTTGGGTAATGTAGCAATACAATATACAAGTAGTTCACGGAAATCCAACCTCTTAGTGCAGACAGGTTATTCTCAATTAGGGACTATTTTTGGTGCATACTATACCGGATCGCGTTATAGTCATGGAAACCTGATTGCACAGACTGAATCCTTTAATCAGGCTCCCTGGGGAAGGTATCCGACAAATGTCTATAATTATAATACGATGTATAAGCTTCGCCCATACATATATGCAGGAACTAATTTAGATAAAACGCTGGTGCCGAGGGTTCCGTACATATTTGAGATGCTGGATCCGGTTGCCCAAACTGGATATAGAAGGGCGGTATATGTAGCCTTAAAATCGGAAGAAGCACTGTTAAACAGGGCTGAGGCATATATAATGAAAGGCGATCTTGGCAATGCGTTGGCAGATATCAATATCTGGACTGCCAATACATTAAATCCAGCTACGAGCTCCCCCAATTTGACGGATGAATCTATAAAAAATTGGGCTGCTGCTTATGAATATTATACTCCTGAACAGCCTACACCTAAGAAAAAGTTGAACCCGGACTTTATCAACTTAACGGAAGGCAGCTTACAAGAGAGTTACTTGCATTGCCTGTTATTTATGAGAAGGCATGAATTTCTGCATGAAGGTATGCGTTGGTTCGACGTGAAGCGGTATGGAATTGAAATCCATAGAAGGACAGTGGATGGGCTGACTGTTAAATCGGTAGATGATACATTGTCGATCCGGGACAATCGTCGTGCCATTCAGGTCCCTCAAGATGTTGTTGATGCGGGTCTTACACCAAATCCGAGATAAAAAATCCAATCCATCAATGAAAAAGATTATTGAAATGAAAAAAAATGTACTATTTTTAATATTTACTGCGGTGAGCTTGTCATTACTCTTCACCTCCTGTGATGGCGACGACTTAAGCAATACAAGCGTGATAAAAGAGTCGCAAAAGGAGGAGAATGATTTCGACCGCTGGTTGAAGAAAAATTATGTGACTCCCTATAATATTGATCTCAAGTACCGTTTCGAAGAGATTGAATCTGACTTGAATTATCAATTAGTGCCTGCCGAGTATAAGAAGGCGATACAAATTACGAAACTGGTGCAATATCTTTGCCTTGAGGCGTATGATGAAGTTACCGGCAGCAAAGAGTTTATCAAGAATAATTTCCCGAAAATGATTCATTTGGTAGGTTCTGCAGCCTATCGTAACAATGGTACAATGGTGTTGGGAACAGCCGAAGGAGGTTTAAAAATTACATTGTATTACATAAATCAACTTCAACTGGATCCGGCTTATTTGAATTATTATTATTTCAAGACAATTCATCATGAATTTTCGCATATACTGCATCAGACAAAACCATACTCTACTGATTTTAACATGATTTCAGGGCCTGATTATGTGTCTGATACTTGGAACAGTGCTTATCCTACAGAAGCAGACGCATTGAAGAAAGGTTTTATCAGCCCCTACTCTTCAAAGGAATCGGATGAGGATTTTGTTGAGTTAATTGCGGTCTACGTCACCAATTCTCCTGAATCATGGCAGGATAAGATGACAACAGCCGGAGCTGGAGCTTCTA
>JAAYFR010000226.1 GCA_012728155.1 Bacteroidales bacterium
AGATAATCATTTTATTTTTTCACCAGTGACGGTTCAAAGATCTTTCAACTGAATATCACTGTTGCCTCCATGGATACCCAGACGCGTACTCATCAATGCTTTCCAGTGCTCTTTATAACCTTCATCGATATCAATCATGAAATCCTCCGATCCCTGCTCATCCAATTCGGAGACCAATCGGTCAACCGTAATCAAACTGATGTCTATGGCGGGTTGGAATGCCGGCACACGCTCATCAGCCACGGAGGGGGTCACAGAAATAATTTTTAATTCAACCAATTGGTCCAAGATGTCGTTGGTAAGCCTTCCGGGCACCTTGCATCTGACAGATATCTGGTCGGCAGTAAGCGGTGGCTTCTCATCAGCAAAACGATCCACAATTTCCGAAGCGATCATCAAAGTGAAAAAATCCCTATACCTCCTGCTAATATTTCGCGTCTCCTTTTCAAATGAGAACTTTCGTACGTTCTGCGCCGAATAGGAGACTTCCGCACCAATCAACACAATAAACCACGACATCTGTATCCACAACAACATAAGAGGTATAGCTGCAAAGGTACCATAGATGGCGTTATAACGGGTAATCCACATCTGTCCACTTAGGTAGAGCATCTGAAAAAATTGAAATGCAACTCCAGCAACGATTCCTGCTATCAGCGCACTCATGAATTTCACCTTTGTGTTGGGTAAGAATTTATAGAGTGCCGTGAGCAGCAAAATGATCATCACAAACGGTACGATATCCAATAGGCGAGATATAGAGGGGTAAAACTCATAGATGGCTTTAAGGATACCGCTCTGGGGATAACTGATGATATTCAGCGCGTTGACCAGAATAAAGAAGAGGGGCATGAAAAGCACCATGGCAGTGTAATCGGTCACCTTGCGCCCGATACTCCTTCCTTTGTTCACCTGCCATATCTTATTTAGATTTCCCTCTATATCGTTGAAAAGGATCAGGATAGTATATAGAAAAAGTAAGATACCTATCCCTGCGAAGAGGCCGCCCCCTTTTGCCTCTTCAAGCGATTTATTAATAATTCCGAAAAGGAGATCCAAAAACTCACGAGTCCTCAGTTCGGCGGAGGCCTCTTGTTCGGTACCGATTGTGGAAAATGGTGAAACCTTCGTGATCGCATCATCTATCCCATCAATTGAATCGGGAAGGTCCGCTCCAGGGAAAAGGAGAATCGAGCTATCGGGCAAGATGCCAGCGGAAACCCTATCGGTCAACTTATCGGATGACAACTCCACTTTTGCAGAGGGCTTACTCCCTAACATGAAATTGAAAATACTGCTCTCCAAAATATTCTCGATACCAAACCCGCGGGCAATGGCAAAGAGAATGGCCAACAACGGCACAATAGAGAGGATTGTCCTGTAGGTAAGAGAACGGGCACTTGCCGCAATGCCCAACTCCTGCACATTCCTGACAGTAAGAATGATCGTCTTTATGGCATCATAGAGGATATTCTTCTTCCCAGAGAGCGATTCGGGATTTTGACGCCAGATACCATAGGTGAGGAAGTGAATCAATTGTTTTATCTTGATCCTCAATTGTGCAAGCCTTCCGGGCTTTTCCTCTTCCGGTTCGTATCTCTTTTTTTGTCTTGCCATGATTTCCTTTTAAAAAAGCAGCCGGTCTATAAGCCGGGTTCTGTAACCGACGAATCGGATGTTTGTCATTTATCTACGGAAAAGTGTCACCACTCTCCTTTAGCGGCCTACCCCTCGGCATCGGGCGAGCAACCCTAAAATCCGATATACATGGCCTTGCAACCCATAACACGTACGGCGCATTGCATTACTGCAACGCCCGGTGAGCCCTTACCTCACCTTTTCACCCTTACCCCGACACATGGACGGGGCGGTTATTTTCTGTTACGCTTATCTGCCCTCACAGACAGCTTCCCGTTAGGAAGTATGGCGCTCTGCGTTGCCCGGACTTTCCTCTCCCCGCCAAACGGGAAGCGACAAACCGACCTGCTGCAACAACAAAAGTAATATTAAATTAGGGAATAATGCGAAAATTTACGCATAAATGACTCATAATAGGTCTTTGAGACAGGGATATCGGGTGTCTGTTCCTCATCCAACTCCAACACGATACCTCCCTTTAGCTTTTTCAGAATCTTCACCTTGTCCATATTTACTATATAGGAACGATGACAACGCACCAAAGGAGTCTCTTTGGTGAGATTTTCCTCCATCCATTTCAGGGAGTTACGCAGCAAAAACTGCGATACACCCGATTTATTCAGGTAATAGATCGTCGCATAATTATCTGCCGACTCAATATAGAGCAGATTTTCCAACATCACCGAAATTTTCAAGTCCCCTTTCTCATCCGGGAACGCAATCAGAGCTTTGAGATGGGCATCGGCAGACTTCTCCTGTTCGATATGTTGCAAGAGGGTGGTCTTCTCCTTCCAGGAAAAATAGAGCCAGGTGATGGCATAAGGCAACAGCAACACCAAAGCCGTATTGATAAGACTCTGCCTGAAGATTTCGGAGATTTCCCTCACGATCCCATCCTTGGGAAAGAATTTCGCAAAAAGGGTATAAAAAATAGCCATCGCCACTATCTCACAGGTTATCCACACCACATACTGCCAATAGAATATATCCCGTCTTTTTGAAAAGGCAGTCAGAATCACCCGGCTGATTACCACCACCAACATCCCGGTAAGGATGATCAGGCTCGAAAAAGCAAAATATTTGATGTCCGACACGTCAGGATACCAGTCACGTGAACCGAAGGGCTGAAAAAGATTGATAAACAGCAACGCAAACAGAGCAGTAAAAAGGATCGTTTTTACACTGTTCCTCTTTTCATACAAATATTTAGGAATCTTTCCATCCATCATAAAAATGATTTATCTATCCATCCGACGCAATATCGTATGTCCTACAAAAGTAGATTTTTATTGAGGACTTACCAAAATAATAAGATTTTTGACATTTTTTTTCACCCCTTCATATCAAATCTCACCCCATATACGGGATTTCGTCCCATTTTCATGGCGATTTTCCCTTTGATTTGCAAGCAAAAGGAAAAGCATGTTTTTTTGTCGAAAAGTTTCATCAAGCCGACTTATTGAGCGTACACCACCATGCAGGTTTGCCCACAGACGGTATCATAAAAAGCAAAATAGTGATGATGACCTATAACGAACGATATAGTGAACTGAACAGCCTTTTTCGGCAGGGAGTTGACAGCCATCTGGAGGAATCGGGTGTCGACATACGTTTTTTCCGTTTCAACAGCCTTTCAATCAACGAAAGGGGAGGAACAACACCACAGACGGATAATACTATTGTGGAAAATTTCTCCTTTGAATACCCGATATTTACTCTTTCAGGCATGGCTAAACAAGAAGAAGTCATCCTCCTTCTACATGGACTGAATGAACGGAACTGGAGCAAATATCTTACTTGGGCTGAGTTCCTATGCCTCCATACCGGCAAACCAATCCTGCTTTTCCCGATTGCTTTCCATATAAACCGGGCACCGGTAACATGGTCGAATCCGCGCAGCCTGATCCAACAGCTGAATTTCAGGAAAGAGAAATATACCAACGACCGCTCCATCAGCTATGCCAACGTGGCACTGAGCGACCGGATCAGCCAGAGCCCGGAACGGTTTTATTTGTCGGGAAGACAAACTTGGGCAGACTTGACAATGTTGTTCGAAGAGATAAAAACCGGCCGCCATCCCCTTTTTAAGGAGGACTCAAAAATTGATATCTTTGCCTACTCCATTGGCGCCTTTCTCTCACAAGTTGCCCTGATGGCCAATGAAAAAGACCTTTTCTCAGACTCACGCCTCTTTATGTTCTGTGGCGGTAGTATCTTCCGCTCTATGTTTGGCATTTCCCGAAGCATCCTGGACAAACCCGCTTTTGAGAAATTACAGTATTACTATATCAATAAATTTGGAAATGAAGAGGTTCCTGTATGGAAGCGCGACAACGCATTCAACGCATTCCTGCGGATGATCACCCCCGAAAAATTTCGCCCCGAACGTGAAAATTTCTTCACCCGTTTCAAAGAAAAAATCAAAGGAATTGCTCTCTCCAACGATATTGTAATTCCTTATCACGGAGTACTCGAAGCGTTGGGCAAGAAAAACGGAGAGTCTTCTATCCAGCTGCTCGATTTCCCGTTCCACTACACCCACGAAAATCCTTTTCCGCTTACAACAAAAGAGACCACCTCCTTGAATCATGCCTTTACCAGCGTGTTTTCACGCGCCGCGGAATTTTTGGCGTGACGTTAATCAGTAAAACTTTGCAAATCTCGTTGAAAAATCGTACATTTGTATAAACAATATATAGTCGTTTTATGACAATTTTTGACGAATATAAAAATTATACAGATGAGGTTTCCATATCGCCATCGTTGTTGTGGGAATACAATTTATCTGATTTTGATTGGTTGAAATCCAGAAAAATTGTCGCACAACGCATCATTGAAAGAGGGTGGTTGAAAGATTTCTATGCGGCCTTTAAACTTTATGGGGGCATAGAAAGTTTTAGGGAAATTATCAAAGAGATTCCCACTCTGTCAGATAGGGACATGAATTTTGTTTGCAGCGCTTTTAACCTCAAAAAAGAGGAACTGAAATGCTATACACGAAAACAATTACGGAACCAACTCTTGAACTCCTAAAGAGATTACAGGCAGATGAGGTCCTACATACATTTAATTTAGCAGGAGGTACTTCTTTGGCTTTATACTTAGGCCACAGAATCAGTATCGACTTAGACCTATTTACACCCACTTCCTTCGACACTGTTAATATGGAAAAGTACCTGAATCAACACTTTGGATTTCGTACAGATTTCATGGAGAAAAATACTTTGAAAGGGACTATTGATGGGATTAAAGTCGATTACATCACTTATCCTTACAAAAATATTAAAACCATATATGAAATTGATGGTATCAGGTTGTATAGCATGGAGGACATAGCGGCGATGAAGTTATCCGCCATTGCCGATGATGGCTCCCGGTTGAAAGATTTTATAGATATCGCATTTCTTTCAAGTCATTTTTCTTTCCATTCGATGTTACAATTTTATGAACAAAAATATCCCGAATCGAATGTTATTCGTCCCCTTAAAGCAATCACTTATTTTGATGATATTGATTTTGAAGAAGATGTGATCACATTACAATATAAATACGACTGGAAACTTATTGAGAGAAGATTGCTTGACATGATGAAAAACCAGTACAAGATCTTCAAAACGATTCCTCTTCGATAAAATAAAGTTGATGTAATTTTTATAAATTTTGACCAACCTGTTCCGATTGTGATATTTTTTGTATTTTTGGTATTGAATGTATCAAAGGACAAAAAAGCAATATTCAGTGCATGCCCTATCCACATATAAATCTCAATTTGAAGAAGTGTATCTTTTCTTCTTCGCAAGGATGAAGCGCTTCGCCCAACAGTATGTGCTCCGCGAGGAAGATGCAGAAAATATTGTACAAGATATCTTTTTTGAACTTTGGGAGAAGCAGTTGGAATTCTCCTCTTTTGTCAATCTCAATGGATTCCTGTTTATGATATTAAAAAACAGGTGCATCGATTTTCTCCGGAAAAAGACACTGGAACAACAAGCCGCAAAGGAAATACAGTCCGAATATATCCGCACGTTGAAACTGAAATTCGAATCACTCGAAGCATTGGACAATAAATTCCTCAACGAGCCCGATATCGATACCATTATTCAAAAAGCCCTGGAAAACCTACCGGAAAAATGCCGGGAGATCTTTGTGATGACAGGAATGAGGGAAGCAGGTATTTTGAGATTTTCATCCCCCGTTTCAAAAATTCAATGTCCATATCGTAGATGACCAACACCCTTCAGCCAGAAATATCCCTTCGGTATGGGAAGTGGAAGACGAATTATATATATTGAAAGAGATGAATCCAACCATCAGGGTTTTGATGGTTTCAGATTTTTAATCGTCTGATTTTCAATATTCAAAACCGATGCCCGACACCTTTGGCACCGTGTTTCCAAGTGTCTGGTGCAATGAGTTTGATGGCGGAAGACAGTGGGTTACGACGCTTGGGCACAAAAAAGAGGATTACAGCGACTCCCTGTTTATCAGCCATATCGTTGGAGGTTTAAAATGGGTTCTCACTAATAATTAATAGACATGAAATAAGCGATTCAATTATTCACAATCTTGTCCGCCATCTCTTTTTCTTTCCTATCTTGTAACAAGGATCCATTGAATGCGGATGTGATTATTTACGGCAGCGGTAATCGCCATAGATAATAAAATCAATGTACAGGATCTTCCCTATAGACAACTGGAAGAAGCGCTGATATCAAAAAGACAAATACTAAAAACCACTCGGTAAAGCCAACAACTGGTACTGTATTGTTTTTGCTATCCTGTAATGTCCTTTCGCATTGGGATGCAGACGATCCGTCTCACCCGTACAATAGGGGAGGAACGCATCCGAGACGGGAAAAATTCCACTCAACCCATGCAGATCAATCACCGGTACCGACCAATATATACCTGCTTTTTTCAGTGTTTCAACATACTCTTCAAGGTATAAACCAATGCCATTGGCATAATTTTCATGAGGTTGCACATTGGTACTACTCCCGATAAAATCACCCCTGTGTATGGGTGTCAATATGATAATTTGTTTGTCAGGATAGTTCTCTTTCAATAGTGAAAGGGTCTTGTTAATGCGTCCACAAAAGGTTGCATCTGTCATAATAGGTATACGGTGCTTGCGATAAGTATCTGTCCCATTGTAATTCACCTTTTCAATCGTTTCGGTAAAAAAATCACCAATGATTGTACTCCTGTTATAATCGTTGGTTCCCGCCCAGATAAAAATGGCATCTATGGAATCTTTCTTTTCTGCAATCAGTTCTTTTGCTTTTTCGTACATTCCATCCCACTGCAACCCGCTTCTGGCATACACCGCATACTCTATATTCATCAACTCTTCCAGGTACTGCCAATACCACTTATCAGTCACTTTGGTATTGGGATCCGACATCGAATCTCCCAAATAAGCTACTCGTTTTCCATCCCATTGAGTGTTCAACGTTTTCTCCACGTCCGTAATAACCACCTTGTTTTGGGCAATCGTTGCGACAGATACGAGAAGTATGGTCAACATAAAAAATATTTTTTTCATCATATTATAGTTATTCTATTTTTCGTTATCTATTTACTTTTTTTATCATTCATTCTGTAGCCAGCGCATCAGGAACTTATCTTCTATCTCATTTGATAATTCTCTTTTAATTATCATGTTGATTCCCTCCTAATGAGATGAATCAAAGCAAAATTACGAAATATATACTGAAAAAAAAATCTCCTTGTAGTGAAAATGGTATTACCCCACCATCTCTTTTTCGTTTCTATCCTGTAACAAGGATCCCATTGAGCGCCGATGCGATCATTTATTTGAATCGGGCAAAATGCGCAATTTCTAAAAGATGAGTTGCCTGTTTAGTATTTTGCAGTAAATTGTTTATCTTCGTCCTGGAAATGCATCCATACCATTCAAGTCATGATAGATATGAAAAAAATAATTTGGGTTGTTGTACTGATCTGTCCCGCATTTCAACTATTCGCAGATAGATGGGATAATAGAACCGCAGCATGGAAGGGGAAGAAGATCCTTCTATTCACAATCCTATCCGCCATCTCTTTTCCCTTTTTATCCTGTAACAAGGATCTATTGAGCGCCGATGTGATCATCTACGGCGGCACCTCGGCTGCGGTAATCTCGGCAGTGGAGACCGTACAATCGGGAAAAAGCGTCATCATTGTCTGTCCCGATATACATCTGGGGGGATTGACCTCCGGCGGATTGGGTTTTACCGATTCGGGCAACACCGGTTCCATCGGGGGAATGTCCCGGGAATTTTATCACCGTGTATGGCTCCACTATAACGATTCATCGGCATGGAAATGGCAGAAACAATCGGAATACGGTAATAAGTGACAAGGGACTGTGGCGATGGATGGCGAAAGCAGGACAATGTGGATATTTGAGCCCCATGTGGCAGAGAAGATATTCGAGGATTTTGTTCGGGAGAATAATATCCCGGTTTACAGGGATGAGTGGCTCGACAGGGAAGCAGGCGTGGAGGTCGTCAATCACAGGATTGTCTCCATGACCACACTCGCGGGCAAGAAGTTCAAAGGAAAAATGTTCATCGACGCCACATACGAGGGCGACCTGATGGCCGCTGCCGGTGTATCCTATACGGTGGGAAGAGAGCCCTGTTCACAATATAACGAAGAATGGAACGGCGTACAGGCCGGGGTTTATCATCACGGGCACTATTTCAAGACCCCCATTGATCCCTATCTGATCCCGGGGGATCCTGCCAGCGGTCTGCTACCCTATATCTCCGACGAACCGGCAGAACCAAACTGTACGGGTGACGACAAGATACAGGCCTATTGTTTCAGGCTCTGCATGAGCAATCACCCCGAAAACAGGGTACCTTTTGAAAAACCGGAAGGATATGACCCCGCCAGGTATGTACTTCTTGCCAGGATCTTTGAATCGGGATGGAACGAATGGTTTGCAAAATACGACATTATTCCCAACAGGAAGAGCGATACCAACAACCACGGCCCTTTCAGTTCCGATCATATAGGGATGAACTATGATTACCCCGAAGCATCCTATGAACGACGCAAGGAAATTATTGAGGGCCACACCGATTATCAAAAGGGATTGCTCTATTTTGTGTCGACCGACGAGCGTGTACCCCAAGAGGTGAGGGCGAGGATGAAAGAATGGGGGCTGGCCGGGGATGAGTTTACCGATAATGACAATTGGCCGCATCAACTCTATATCCGTGAAGCGCGCAGGATGGTGGGAGCCTATGTCACTACCGAAAACGAAGTGCTCGGAAAGGTGGATGTGCCCGATCCGGTCGGCATGGGTTCCTACACGATGGACTCCCACAACGTGCAACGTTTTGTGACAACGGAGGGATATGTACAAAATGAAGGGGACGTAGGCGTACACCCCGGAAAACCATATAAAATTGCCTATGGTTCAATCGTACCCCGGAAAGGAGAATGCGGAAACTTGCTCGTGCCGGTTTGTCTTTCGTCCAGTCATATCGCCTTCGGATCCATCAGGATGGAACCGGTATTCATGATCCTCGGACAATCGGCGGCGGCAGCAGCGGTGATTGCCATAGATAATAAGATCGACGTGCAGGATCTCCCTTATGAACAACTCGAAAAAGTGCTGATATCAAAAGGACAGATACTGAAAAAATAAAAAATATGATTCCAAGAAAAATTATTCAAATCCTTAGTCTGAGCCTCATCTTACTGATGCTGAATTATTCTGGACTATTCGGACAAAAGAAGAAATATGATGTCATCATTTACGGTGGCACCTCTGCCGGAGTTGCGTCGGCCATCCAGACATCGAGGATGGGAAAATCGGTACTGATTATTGAACCGACCCATCGCCTGGGAGGTTTGACAACCGGCGGATTAGGTCAAACCGATATCGGAAATAAGCATGTGATCGGAGGTATTTCCCGTGAATTTTATCAAAATATTCGAAAGTACTATGATGATCCAAATAATTGGAAATGGCAAAGTAGAGATGCTTATATGGATGAGGGACAAACAAAGACAGAAAAAGGAGAAGATGCCATGTGGACATTCGAACCTTCTGCCGCCTTGAAAGTATATCATCAGATGCTTTCGGCCGAAAAGATTGATATCGTGTATGGCGAAAGATTAAACAGGAAGAGCGGTGTTATTAAAAAAGAGAACAGGATTGAATCGATCGAAATGGAAAACGGCTCAAAATATACCGGGAAAATGTTTATAGACGCTACCTACGAAGGAGACCTGATGGCCTCGGCAGGGGTCAGTTACCGGGTAGGGAGGGAATCCAACCGCGAATACGGGGAAACATTGAACGGGGTACAGGCAAATAAGATCAGCGCAACCCTGAAGTGGACACTTTCTCGAAACGCATACAATCATAATTTTATTGACAGGGTCGATCCATATATCATCAAAGGTGATCCAAAAAGTGGGCTCCTCCCCTACATCTCTGAAAATCCTCCCGGTGTGGATGGTGAAGGAGATAATAAGATACAGGCCTACTGTTTCCGGATGACATTGACCGATCATCCCGACAACCGTATCCCTTTTAAAAAACCTGAAAATTATGACGAGTTGAATTATGAGTTGCTTTTCAGAAACTATGAAGCGGCCCAAGGGCCTATAGAAGAGATGTATGCTTACGGCGACAATCTGGTTCCCTGGATCAATTAACCAATGCCCAACCGCAAAACCGATACCAACAACCAAAAAGGTTTCTCTACCGATTTTATCGGACAAAACTACGATTATCCCGACGCATCCTATGAAGAACGTGAGAAAATTGTGCAGGCTCACCGAAACTACCAGCAGGGATTGATGTGGACATTGGCCTACCATCCCAGAATTCCTGAAAAAGTAAGAGAAAAGGTGTCACAATGGGGTACCTGCAAGGATGAGTACGAAGAGGAGAGCAATGGCTGGCAGCAACAACTTTATATCAGGGAAGCAAGACGGATGTTGAGCGATTATGTGATGACCCAGAAGAACTGCGAAGGGATAGAGGTGGTGGAAGATCCGATTGGTATGGCTGCCTACGGAATGGACTCGCACCACATACAGAGATATGTGGATGTAAACGGATTTGTACAGAATGAGGGAAATGTGGAAGCACACGGTTTTTCTCCCTATTCCATCAGCTACCGTTCTATTGTACCTAAAAAAGAAGAATGCGAAAATCTACTGGTCCCTATATGTGTAAGTTCCACCCATATTGCATTTGGATCCATCCGTATGGAACCGGTCTTTATGGTGTTGGGGCAATCCGCAGCCACCGCCGCATGTCAGGCTATCGATGAAAAGAGCGCCCTCCAGGAGATTGATTGTTCCTTATTACAAAAAAGATTGGTAGAGAATAAACAGATTCTAAGCGATAAATAAATAAAATGATGAGAACAGATATTGATATAGAAAGTGAAGGTGGAAACGTAAGAAATAATTTTAGTCGTATGAAAAATACAGTTCTTACAACGATCTTTTCCGCTGCAGCATTTACCTCACTTAATGCCCAGGAAAGACCCAATATAGTGTTTATCATTACCGATGATTTAGGTTACGGCGATCTGAGTTGCTATGGACAGGAGAAATTTGAAACGCCCAATATTGATCGATTGGCGCTTCACGGAACTCGTTTCACCCGCTCCTATTCAGGCACCACCGTAAGCGCTCCTTCCCGTGCGAGCCTGATGACCGGATTACATACCGGCCACTCCCCCATTAGGGGAAATAGAGAGGTGCAACCTGAAGGACAAGCTCCACTTCCGGTTGACACCTATACCCTTTTCCACCTATTTAAAGATGCTGGTTACACTACCGGTGCCTTCGGCAAATGGGGGTTGGGTTATCCCGGATCCATTGGAGCACCTAACAATCAAGGCGTAGATGAATTTTACGGCTATAACTGTCAGCGGTTGGCGCACAATTACTATCCCGATCATCTTTGGCATAATCAAAAAAAAATACCACTCCCCGAAAACGACGACGGTCAATTCGGCGCCTATTCGCAAGATTTGATCCAGACAAAAACACTGGAATTTATCGACAGACATGCCAAAGAACCATTCTTTCTTTTTGTACCTATGCCACTCCCTCATGCGGAGCTGGTTGTACCTGATGATTCCATCATGCTTCAATTCAAAGGCAGGTATTCCGAAACCCCCTACAAGGGTGTCGACTCCGGCCCCAATTTCAGGATCGGCGGATATATGTCGCAAGAGTATCCCCGCGCCACCTTTGCTGCCATGGTAACCCGTATTGATGCTTATGTGGGGCAGATCGTCGAGAAACTTAAAGAGAGAGGGATTTATGAGAACACACTCATACTATTTACCAGTGATAACGGACCACACCTCGAAGGAGGTGCCGATCCGGATTTCTTCAATAGTAACGGCATATACCGTGGATATAAGCGTGACCTATATGAAGGCGGCATCCGGGTACCCACCATCATTTCATGGCAGAAAAAAATAGCCGCCGGAAAAGAAAATAATTTCCCTTTCGCCTTCTGGGACTACATGCCTACATTTGCCGAATTGTTGCAAGTCGACGCACCCGAGAAGATCGACGGGATCAGTATACTTCCCACATTATTCGGCAACGAAGGCCAAGTGGACCGTGACTATTTCTATTTCGAATTTCAGGAGATGAATGGGCGTCAGGCAGTCATAAAAGGCGACTGGAAACTGCTGCATCTCAATATCCGCAAAGGAGGGGTGTATGAACTCTACAACCTCGCATCCGATCCCTCAGAGAATCACAATATTATTGATCTCTATCCACAAGAGGCGGCAGCACTGAAAAAAATCATGAAAGAAGCCAGGACGGATGATCCTGACTGGCCACTTTTATAGAGCGTCAATTCACCCACACACTAAGCATTACAACTATGAATTGTTTTTCTACCCGGTCAATCCTCACATTGGGAACCTGTTTGACTCTTCCTGCGCAAGCACAGGAAATAAAGAGAGAAATAATCACCGAGAAACCCAATATCGTGTTGATTTATGCCGATGATATCGGATATGGAGATCTTTCATGCTATGGCGCTAAACGTGTAGAGACTCCCAATGTGGATAACCTGGCAGAAAATGGCCTGCGTTTTCTCAATGCCCACTCCGCCGCAGCAACCAGTACCCCTTCCCGGTCCGGCCTCTTTACAGGCGAGTACCCGTGGAGGCGAAACGGTACCGGCATTGCCCGGGGAGATGCAGCATTAATTATCAAACCAGATCGCTACACCGTGGCAAAACTGATGAAGGAAGCAGGCTATACCACCGGAGCAGTAGGAAAATGGCACCTTGGTATCGGAGAAGAAACCGGCACCCAAAACTGGAACGGTAGAATTGCTCCAGGTCCATATGAGATCGGATTCGATTACTCTTACCTTATGGCTGCCACCGGCGACAGAGTACCCTGTGTCTATCTGGAGAACCAGGAGGTAGCCAATCTCGATCCGGATGACCCCATCAGCGTAAATTATAGCACAAACTTCCCCGGCGAGCCTACCGGCAAGGATAATCCTGAACTACTGACCAAATTGAAGCCAAGTCCCAACCATGGACACGACCAGAGTATTGTCAACGGCATATCCCGTATCGGATACATGAAAGGAGGTAAAGCTGCGCTATGGAACGATGAGACAATAGCCGACAGCATCACTTCACGTGCAGTACGTTTTATTGAGATGAACAAAGACAGACCCTTTTTCCTCTATTTTGGCACCAATGATGTCCATGTACCTCGCTATCCCAACGAACGGTTCAGAGGAAAAACCGATATGGGCCATCGGGGAGATGCGATCGTCCAGTTCGACTGGTCGGTAAGTGAAGTGATCCGCGCATTGAAAGAGGCAGGTCTCTATGAGAACACTTTGATTATCATATCGAGCGACAACGGTCCGGTGGTGGATGACGGTTATGCAGATGAGGCGGTGGCCCGGCTGATGGATCATAAGCCATGGGGGCCTTACCGTGGGGGCAAATACAGTATGTTTGAGGCAGGCACAAGAGTCCCATTTATCATTCACTGGCCAAAGGTGGTGCAGCCGGGAGTATCCGACGCGCTAATTTCACAGATCGACCTGTTGGGGACACTTGCAGCCTTGACCGATGTAAAGGTAGAAGAAGAGAAATTGAGTGACAGCAGGAATCAACTCCCCGCATGGCTCGGTCTGGATAACAATGGGCGTGAATACCTGATTGGCGCCGGCAATTCGCTTATGATCCGAACCAAAGATTGGAAATACATTGAGCCGAATAAGGGCAACGCCTATCAAAGGCTTACCAATATCGAGATGGGAAACAATCCGCAGGATCAACTCTACCATTTACGCTACGACCGGGGCGAGTATGACAATGTGGCTGAAAAGAACCCACTGAAAGTACGATTTCTAAAGCAGATACTCGAAGAAGAGAAAAGCAAAGGCATAGGGATGGAGTTGTAAGAGATTTGCGTGTTATCCATCAGTAAATTTTTATCTCTCACATATGTATAATACATTTGTGATACAATGTAATTAAAAGTATAACAACAATGAAGACAACAGTAGAAAAGAGACAGGCTGCTTTTAGGCTAAATGCAAATTTGCTTGATAGATTGAAAGTAGAAGCAAGAAAAACAAATAGAAGCTTAAGCAATTATGTTGAGTGTATTCTTATGGAGAGCGTATACGGTGAGCCTAACGAGACTACGTTAGATGCAATAAAAGAAGCACGTTCGGGTCAGTTTGCCGGGACGATTGATACCAGTAGCTTAGAAGCTTTTATGAAATCCTGCGGGGAATGAAAACAATAGTTTATAGTACACAATACAAAAAAGATTTCAAAAAATATCGACATCAAACAAAGAAAATTATTATACTGTTCGAGGTTGTAAGAATGCTTGAAAATGAGGAACCCTTACCGCCGGAATTAAAACCTCATATGCTCAAAGGCAATCTTAAAGGCTGTATGGAATGCCATATTGAAGGAGATTTTCTACTTATATGGATAGATAATGACATAATTGGACTTCTTCGGCCGGATATTCGTAATAATGATAGTAGAGTGACTTACGCCATTCTACAGGAGATTTCTCGTCTGTCAATAATGGCAGTAAGGATACTCCCTGAATATCGGATGGAATTTCCGCACCTGCAATCGCCAACATGGTGGGCGCAAAATCTATATTCTGCACCATTTCCCTGATTTCACCCTTCCGTTTGAATTTAGAAGGGAGACGCATCAACAAAGGAGTGCTAAACGATTCTTCGTACATAAACCGTTTGTCGAACCAGCCATGTTCACCCATATAGAATCCCTGGTCGGTGACCGCTATACGGCCTTCATAATTGTCGAAGAAATTGGAGGGGACCTCAAATACTTTGTCTTCATACAACGACAAATAAGTTGTATCCGACATCCAATTACGGTGAATCGCCTTGTGATGTAAAAACAGACAGAACGGTTTATCTTTATCACGTTCCTTATCTAACCAATTGAGCCCTAAATCGGTGATGATATTGGTCACATACCCTTCATACTTCTTTCTACCATCGGAGACAATAAAGTCGGGATTGTAATAACTCCCCTGTCCGGGTAGGATCTCCCAATGATCAAAATGAGTGGGCTGGCTGTCTAAATGCCATTTCCCGATCATAGCCGTTTCATAACCTGATTTTTGCAGTAATTCCTGTACCGTCTGCTGACTACCGTCGAAAACAGTGTGATTGTCGAGTTTCCCGTTTTTGTGGC
>JAAYFR010000227.1 GCA_012728155.1 Bacteroidales bacterium
CCAAATGGTGCACAACATCCAACGGGCGAAGAGCTCTTCGACCGTTTGTTGGCCTCTTTTGGCGACGATTGGATGGAGAGAGAAGCCGATCCCAATCTCTATCCTGAATATTACGGTGGCTCTTTTATCAACAACAACGGCATATTTGTGGTGGCGGTAACCGGGAACAAGGAGGAACACAAAAAGAGCTTGGCAGCGATTCTCGGTACAGATCACTTCAATGTGGAGAGTGTGCAATATTCCTACCGTCAGATGATGCGGGTGATGGACAATATAGATGCCTTCCTGATGAATAATACGATTCCTGAAGATCATCCGTTGATGAGCAGCTTTGCCGGTGCCTATCCCGATGTGATGGAGAATCGGGTAAAAGTATTACTGACAAAAGTGGACAATACCACCATCCAGCTCTTTCAGAGAGATGTGGTAAATTCGCCCCTGATAAAATATGAACAGGGGGAATTGCCGGAATATTAATCTGAATAGGTTCACATAAGAGAGGGAACCAGGTTCCTGTCGCCATAGGCATTATCCACACGGGCAACATTTATCCAGAACTTGTTTTCAGCTACAAACGGTAATGGATAGGCAGCTTTGCTGCGCGAATAGGCATGTTCCCACTTATCGGCGGTCACTTCATATTGAGGGTGCGGTGCATTTACCAGCACATTGTCTTCTGCCGGATACTCACCACGCGCTATCTCGATGATCTCTTCATGGATCTGGCTCATCACTGCCACAAAACGGTCCAGTTCCGCCAAACTTTCACTTTCGGTAGGCTCTATCATCAATGTGCCATGTACGGGAAAAGAGAGTGTGGGAGCATGATAACCGTAATCCATAAGGCGTTTGGCGATATCGGTCTCATTTATACCCGACACCTCTTTCAATCCGCGACATTCGAGGATCAGCTCATGCCCTACTCTGCCCTGGGCACCCCGATAGACAATTCCATAGGAGTCTTTCAATTTCTCCGCCACATAATTCGCATTGAGGATAGCTGCCTCGGTCGCCTCTTTCAATCCCTCAGCTCCCTTCATACGGATATAGGCATAGGTGATTTCGGTCATGCCGGCACTGCCATAAGGGGCAGCCGAAACAGTATTCTTGTCGCTCGATATGGTGACCGGATGTCCGGGAAGGAAAGGGGCAAGATGATCTGCCACACAGATAGGACCTACACCCGGACCGCCCCCCCCATGGGGGATGGCAAACGTCTTGTGCAGGTTGAGGTGGCAAACGTCGGCGCCGATGGTTCCGGGATTGGTCAATCCCACCTGAGCATTCATATTGGCACCATCCATATAGACCTGTCCCCCCGCATCGTGGATCAGCCGGCACATCTCCCTGATCTCCGTCTCAAAGATACCGTGTGTGGATGGATAAGTAATCATATAGGCAGCCAGATCATCTTTATATTGCTCCACTTTGGCCCGTAAATCAACCATATCCACATTTCCATTGCCATCGCTGGCAACTGTCACCGGTTTGAAGCCTGCCTGAACTGCGCTGGCAGGATTGGTGCCATGCGCCGATGCGGGAATCAGTACCACCTTACGGTGTCCCTCCCCATTTTTTTCGAGATAACTGGCAATCGTGATCAGTCCGGTATATTCACCTGCCGCTCCCGAGTTGGGCTGTAGGCTGGTTGCAGCAAATCCGGTGATCTCTGCCAACATCTCCTCCAATTCGCTGATCATCTGCGTATATCCGCCCACCTGTTCTATCGGTGCGAAGGGGTGAATCCGTTGAAAACCTGCCAATCCCAACGGCAATAATTCCGATGCCGCATTCAGCTTCATGGTACATGAACCGAGCGAGATCATGGAGTGTGCCAATGAGATATCTTTCCGTTCAAGCCGCTTGATATAGCGCATCAGTTCCGTTTCGGTATGATAGCTGTTGAAGGTGGGGTGAGTAAGAAAATCGGATTTCCTGCGCTGCGACTCCTTCAAGTTATTTTTTTCCGGCAGTTCTTCTAATAGAAACTCTTTCGCGCTGCCTGCCGTCATAGCAAATGCGGCAAGCAATTCGTGCAGACGGTAGGCGTTGGTGGTCTCATCGATACTAATTCCCACCTCGCCTGTTTCGAAATAGCGCAGGTTGATACCCCGCATTTCGGCATTGTCACGGATATCCTGCAGTGATATACCTTCGGGCAGAGTGATCTTAAGCGTATCGAAGTAGCTGCTGTTCAGTTGCGTATACCCCATCTCCTTCAACTCCTCACTCACATGGCAGGCAATGGTATGGATGCGGCGGGCAATATTTATAAGTCCGGCAGGACCATGGTAAACAGCGTAAAAAGAGGCCATGGTGGCCAGCAGCGCCTGCGCCGTACAGATATTGGAAGTGGCTTTTTCACGTTTGATATGCTGTTCGCGGGTCTGCAGTGCCATCCGGAACGCTTCCCTGCCGTAAGCATCTTTCGATATACCTATGATACGTCCCGGTATGGAGCGTTTGTACTCGTCGCGTGTAGCAAAAAATGCAGCCGATGGCCCCCCATAAAACATAGGGATACCGAAACGCTGGCTACTGCCGAAAGCGATATCGGCTCCCCATTCGCCCGGAGGGGTAAGCATTGTCAGCGCCATCAGATCAGTTGCTACAGCCACCTTGCACCCCGCTTCATGCGCCTTTTCGGTGAAATCGGTATAATCCTCCACATTCCCATCGTTATTGGGATATTGAATGATGGCGCCAAAAAAAGGCTTATCGAAAGTAACGGTTTTGTAATCTCCGACAACTACTTCTATGCCAACCCAATACATCCGAGTTTTAAGCACTGCCAATGTCTGGGGATAGATCTTCTTATCCACAAACAGCGTTTCCACACCATTTTTCACCTGTTCACGGCTTCTCAATCCGTACATCATAGTGGCTGCTTCGGCCGCGGCGGTTGCCTCATCCAGCAACGAGCTGTTGGCCAGTGGCAGTGCGGTAAGATCACTCACTACCGTCTGGAAGTTGAGCAGCGCTTCGAGTCTCCCCTGCGAGATCTCCGCCTGATAGGGCGTATAAGAGGTGTACCATACCGGATTTTCAAAAACATTCCGGTAGATCACCGCGGGTGTGATGGTATCATACCACCCCATACCGATATATGAAATAAAAAGATCATTGAGGGATGCTATATGGGCGATCTCTTCGGCATACTCCTGTTCCGACAACACCTTGGATAAAGAAAGGGGTTTCGTCAAACGGATATCCGACGGGATTGTCTGATCAATCAATTGCTTCATGGAGGAGAGGCCGATCGCCTCAAGCATTTTCTGCTTATCGGCTTCTGTAATGCCGATATGTCGATTTTTAAATTGTTCCATTTTTATCATAATGTGTGCAAAGGATAAATATCATATCATTGTATGATCTATTATGGATTTAATATCCCACGAAAGGGTTGTTTTTTTTCTCAAATCCGATGGTTGTAGCGGGGCCATGCCCTGAATAGACCACCGTACTGTTGGGCAGGGTAAACATCTTGGTTTCTATACTCTGTACGAGCGCCTCATAACTTCCGCGCGGCAGGTCTGTCCTTCCCACGCCTGCATAAAAGAGCAGGTCGCCGCTAAAGACGCAACCATCCGCTTCGTGATAGAACGACACGCTGCCGGGCGAATGTCCCGGCGTATGGAATACTTTCAGCGATTGATTTCCAAAAGTGATTATATCCCCCTCATCCAGCCAATGGCCTATCTCCGGCTTATAATCGACTTCGCCCCCCGACAAGCCAAATAGCTGCATCTGGCCCGCTATATCTTCCAGCAGAAAAAGATCATCGGGATGGCATTGCACCCCAAGTCCGAATTGGGAAGCAAGCATATTGACCCCGAAAATATGGTCGAAGTGGAGGTGTGTATTTAGTATATGCTTTATCTTAAGAGAATTATCTTTTATATAACTGAGCAATAGCTCCTTCTCTTCGGGATAAAAAGAGGCGGGATCAATTACAACACACTCCTTGGTCTCATCGAATAGGAGGTAGGTATTGACTCCCAACGGGTTAAATTCAAATATTTTTATATTCATTTTTGCACTATTCTTAACCGGGAGAAGCTGCTACTTCCCCCGACAATTTCATTTCCACAAAAATAACGCTTTCTTTCGGATTAACCAGAAAACCACAGCCCTAATCCAAGTAAACTTCTCTTCTTCATCAATTGTTCAACCTAATGGCAGATAGACCAATTTTTTTGTTTGAAAAAAGGGATCGGGAAAGTAATCGGAAAGAGGGACCACCTCGGCTATCCGCCGGTAAGGGTGCAATTCAGCAGCAAGATCGCCTCCCTTCAGGCAAATTAACCCATTGGGCAACGCATTTATCTGTTCAGTAGAGATATTCTTGCGAGAAATTCTGACCAGTTCAGGCAGCGACATCACCGCCCGACTCACGATAAAATGAAATTTCCTTTTTTCCTCTTCCACCCGGGCATGTACTGTTTCCACATTTTTCAACCCCACCGCATCGGCAATCTCTTTTGACACCCTCACTTTCTTGCCGATGCTGTCGAGCAGAACAAACTGCACATCAGGAAAAAAAATAGCCAGCGGAATACCGGGGAAACCACCTCCCGTACCTACATCCATGATAACGGAGCCCGCCGTAAAACGGATATAGCGGGCAATCGCTAATGAGTGTAACACATGATGTGGATAGAGATTATGGATATCCTTGCGGGAAATGAGATTGATTTTAGCGTTCCATTCGGCATAGAGGGCATAGAGTGCTTCAAACTGCTGCCTCTGCCGTTCGGCAAGCATTGGAAAGTGGGTCTCAATACTCTTCACTTCAGACCAGCTAATTGAGAGGCGACACTGTTTTCCCTCAACAGGGGTAATATCCTCTCATACGGGATCAACAGCTGTGGTGCATCCAACTGGTAAGCCGAATATTCCCCTTTGTTATAGGTATAAATAATACCTTTATCGTTCAGCAAAAAATTGCGGTTTGGTACAATCTCCCCCACACCAAAAAAACCAAGGTCTTCCAATTCCTCCACATTCTCCACATTTCCCTGCTTCAATAGAGCGGCGATAATAAGCTGTTGCAAAACCTTGTCATACCCATCGTTAAAAATGTCACTCTCGGTGACTTGCTTGCCACTATTCAGGTTCAACACATAATTTCGGTAGGAGTCGTAGGAAGCAGCTCCCCCTTTGTTATTGGATTGTTTCACTTGAAAAGAGAGGATTCCGTGATAGTTATAGACAATGGAATCGGAAATGCTCTCATAGTAGGAGTAGAAGAATTTCTCGGCATAATGTTCACTGTCAGAAATATCTACACCGGATATAAGGTTGTTTAATTCACGGATTTCATCCGTACTCTCCCGATAGGTTTTTGCATCGGCATTGTAGTTCTCTATATAATTTCCGATATAAGCCTGTACTGCCTCTCTGGCTGGCAAAGTATCGTACGAAGCGCCAAAAATATTCCGGATAAAGAACTGTTGCAAGATATCCAGATTCATTTTATCGCTGCTGACAGGATAGATAAAATCCACATCTATATTACAATAAGGATTTGACGTATCTCCATCGATATAATGCCGGGTAACAATAGTGACAGTATCGAACTCTATGTTATTCTCCTCCCTGAACATTCTCCTTTCTCCCTGCTGTTGATTGCAGGAAAAGAGCAACAACAGTGCTATCATGGAGAGCAAGACAATCGACGTTTTTTGAACCATCCACATAATGAAAGAGTTTGCAATTATCAGTACAAAAATACATAATTTATCGGAATCTTCCCTCTCTCTCTCCACATTTTAAAAAAAAATGGGGAGAGAACTCATCTGCATCCCCATATATCCATTGAAAGATCCTATAAAAAACATTTATCAATAAGCATGTCCGTCCTCCTCAAGGTCATCCAGGCTCAGTTTCTTTTTCTCGAGTACTCGCCAGGCATAGAATATGTAGGCGATCACCAACGGCACCAAAAGTGAAACGATAGCCATTGCCGAAAGTGTGAAATAACTCGACGACGAATTGTGCAGGGTAAGTGAACTTTGCAGGTCAACCGAAGAGGGATAGTAAGCCGTATTGTTGTAACCGGCCACCAACAGGAGCATGGTGACAGTGGCGATGGTACCCGCCCCTGCAAACCAGATTCCCTTTTTAAAGCTCGCTTTGAAAACCGTTTTGAATATCCCATACAACACCGCCAATACCCCCAGCACAAAAAATAAGAGCACGATTGGCATATCGATAAAATTATGCAGGTACTTCATCGGCTCCATATAGACCTCCTTTGAAACGGGATCCACCGCATAGCCTTCGGCAAGCAATGTCCAGATCAAAAAGATCAGGAAAAAGACCACAAATGGAATTCCATTATAGAGGGTAAATTTGCGGGATCTGCTTTCCAGTGCTTCATGGTCGAGACGATTCACAAAGAAAAGGCTTGCCATGGTACGGGCAAGGAAAAGTACCGCCAGTCCGAGGCTCAGATTTCTCACATCTCCCAGCAGTTCAAGTCCATGAAGCGGGTTCTGCCACTGGCTGATGGTAAAGCCCGACGTTCCTACCCCGGCAATATTGGCTTTGCCGACTGTAAACTGCGATCCGGTAAAGAAAGAGGAGACCATCACACCCAACAGGAATGTACCCAGCAGACCATTCAGGAAGAGGAATAACCGATAGGTTTTCGGTCCGAAAATATTTCCCGGTTTGGATTGAAATTCATACGAGACCGCCTGTAGCACAAAACAAAACAGCAAGATCATCCATGCCCAATAGGCACCTCCAAAGCTGGTAGAATAGAAAAGGGGGAAGGAGGCGAAGAAGGCACCTCCAAAAACCACCAGCGTGGTAAATGTGTACTCCCATTTTCTCCCTAAGGCGTTGATAAGCAACTTCTTCTCATTCTCTTTCCGGGAGAGGGAGTGCAACATGGACTGTCCTCCCTGTACAAACAGCAGGAATACCAGTAATCCGCCAAGAAGCGACATCACAAACCACCAATATTTTTGTAGAAATTCGTAAGTTATCATTGTTTTTATCTTTAAGTCTGTTTAACCATGCGACAAGATCAGGCTTCCTCTTCGGGAAGGGGGTCGGGGCCTTTTTTGATCTGTTTTACCATAATAGTTGCTTCCGCAAGCAACATCCCCGTAAACAATAGCGTAAAAATGATGAATGTAGTAATTATATTACCGGGGGATACCGCGGATGTAGCCAGCTGTACCGGGAGAATATCCTGGATAGTCCATGGTTGCCGCCCCATTTCTGCCACAACCCATCCTGTCTGGCCGGCGATAAAGGGCAGCGGGATACTCCATAACGCTACATATTGCAGCCATTTCGTATGCCGAAGTTCTTTTTTATAGGCGAAATAGAGGAAGATCGCAAAAAA
>JAAYFR010000228.1 GCA_012728155.1 Bacteroidales bacterium
GAATACGAGTCAGGGTACTATCTGTTCAAAGCTGACCAGATGGGAGTTTTTGATGTAGGTCAATTAATTACCACTAATGAAACACGACAGACAACCTTTTGTCTCAAAGACTCGGGAACCTACGAATTGAAATACCTGCCTGTGCTAATGCAATTGAAACAGGGCAAAGAGAGTGAAGGGGGACCAATTGTGGGTCCTAAACGTACTGTGACCGTGAAGTCGCCCGGTTTTGCCGATACCACTTTTATCGTAAAAGAGGGGAAACCGCTCTACTACGGTGAAAAGTTTGAAATGCCCATTTTGATGCGGTATGGCGCGCTCTTTGAAGGCACAATATATGAAGGCGGAACGAATAAACCGCTGTCTGGCGCATTTATAGAAGTCTTAGGTGAAACGGCGAAAGCCACCACTACCGGCAACGACGGGAGATTTCGGATGGAGCTGCGGAAATTAGACATCCCGCGTAAGATCGTCATTTCAAAAGATGGGTATATGACGGATACCGTTACCACAACCATCGATAAAGATAAAAATGGCCTTAACTTCGAACTGTTCTTAAAAGCCCGCCGCCTACGGGTAGAGGTCTGGTCGGATGGCAAGCCGAAAGAGGGTATCGTCGTAACCCTGCCCGGTGTTTTGGTAGATTCGGAATCTCGTGATGGCATTCGCCCCGGGCTTACCGGCAGGGCCGTAACCCTGCCCGATATACCGACAGGTCCGAAACTGGTGCCGAAGTCGTTGCCGTCATCGCAATCGTCGCAACCCATATCTCAACAGGTTACCATCACAACCGGCGTGGTGGCGAATCAAATGGCGGCTGTTTCTGCCCGGTCAACTCCTTTCGAGTGGAAAAAACAGGAAACCGATCTTATCAATTCAGTTATCATCGATGCGACGAATAACAAGGAACCTTTGAGTTATGTTACCGGCAGCGATGGATATGTTGATTTCGAATTTGTCAGTGGAAGTGAAGATCACAACGATTTCAAGGTGGTGATTTCCAACCATCCCGAATCGCAGGAAAACTATCCCATGGTAATAAGAACCGTGACCATTCCTTATTCGGGTGAGTTGATGGGAGAAAGGTTGCAGGTTGACCTTCCCGAAGGAGGATGCCTGTCGGGCAAGGTTTATCTGGGAGAAACTGATCATGAACCATTGGCAGGCATTGATGTTACTGCCACCATACGGGAAGGGGATTATACCATAAAGGCGAAAACCGATGCCTACGGTAATTACAGGCTCCGGAACCTGCCCGTCAACAAGCAGTTTACATTGCAGGTCAGCACCAATAAGGCAGGTAGCAATTATGTGGGTCATTATGATGATAAGTATGAGCTTACAAAAAAAGGCGCAGCGTGTCATATCGAGGATTTCCACATGCAAACCATCGACGGGGCGGATGTGAGCAGATTGATGGGATTTCCGTTTAGTGCTTCGAGACGGAAGGAACAACCCGATGGCAGTTACCTGTTGACGGGTACTATTACGCTTCCGGCAAACAGTCATTTCAAAGAACAAACCATTGATATTGTAGATATCAGTGTCAGAAAGAGCGAAGTGCAGAATGAGGCCGGAAATTTTCTACTCATACCGTCAACCCTGCCTTTTGTGACGGATAAGAATAAGATAACCGTTGAGATGGATGATTATAAAGCCATTCTTACCGACGATGTTTCCGGGTTGAGTTTCGACCTTCGGGACAATCATCCGGCGAAGGGCGAAATGCAAGCCACTGTGCAGATATACGGCGGAGAGGCTGATTTGAGCGCCAATTTTGGTGGTTACGGTTATTCGTTGCCCGATTTGTATCTCACGCGGGAACCCGGAAGTACAAATACGCGGATGGCTGTTTTCAAGAGTGATGGGAGTATTAGCGCGCCTAATGGCAACAACTTCTATATCTCCGACGGCGTCAATCAAAGCCTGACATACAGTATCGACGGATTTCCCGACAAAGCGGTGGCACAACCTGATAAATCGTTCTTCAGCAAATCAGCCGGTTTAACGCTTCAGACACGGTTGAAAGCCGCGATTACCACCCTGAATCCTTCCCACTTTGAGATAGATGCCGGAGCCATCCAATTAACAAAGGATGGTATAAAGACTAATACTCAACCATTTGATGTGAAAATGGGACAGTGGACACTCCGGTGCAAACAGTGGGAAATCACCAATGAGGGTGTGAAAGTAAACGACGCCACCCTGTCGGCGGGTCTGGATGTGCCGATTGAAAACCTGAAATTCACCTCCTCGTCGCTCGAAACGAGTAAGGCGATCGTCCACTTGGATAAGCTAAAACTCTTAGGAGTAAAAGATGTCAATATCGCGACCGACAACAAAGGGTTGACCTATAAATACCTTCACGATGGTGTTTCGGGCTGGTCGCTCTATGCCACGCCCCCGGCAGGACAAACCACGGTGGCGACCCTGCAAGGCTTGCCGGGCGTACATCCTGCCGATAAGGTGGAATTTATATCGGTGGATTTGAACAGTGAAGGTGAAAGTTATTTCGTGCTGAACAGCCGCAAATTCCGCCTGTTCGATCTCGTTGACTTCACCCCTTTCCCGTCCACTTACATGTACGTAACCACTTCGTCGTTAAAACTGATGGGCACGTATGATTTCGGTATCCCCGAATATGAACGGCCAAGCGGCGCCATGGGTTATTATAAGGAAGGCAACAACCTTGCGTTTAAAATGATGGATATGGAGGCATTCGCTTTTACTCATCATAATGTACGCTATGACCTTACGCAGGATTATATCCTCTCTGACAGGCTGTTCATTGCCAAAGGAACAGTACATGAGCCGGGCAATCTGCCGTCGCTGAATGTGACCATGCGCCATACACCCCAGTCAACTAAGATAGACCTCGACCCGGGCCAGAAATTGCCGATGGGAGAAGGGGGAAAAGAACTGGCGAATCTTGTGGGCGGCATCCAGGTAGCCAACAAAGCATGGGACACCTTCCGCTTCGAGGGCGATGTGAAGGGAATGGGCAGCGTTGCCGCGGGACAGAAAATGAATTTCGAGGTGAAAGGGGCGGTGCAGGCCACCGGACAGGAGATCCGGGTAAACGACATTCCCTCTTTCCCCGGCCTCTCCATTACCTATGATATGGCCAACGCCCGGTTTATCGGGAGTGCCGATTTGGATATGAATCTGTCGGGATTGAAGCTGCAGGGAAATGTAACCACACTGATGGACAGCCAGGGTTGGTTGTTCACTGCAAGCGGCCTGATAGATATCCCGGGTATTGGCGGCGCCAATTTATACGGTCTCTTCGGAAATTATAAGAACATGCCTTCCGATATCTCCTCAAGAATCGGCGATGCACGCTGTTTGCCGGCCGGTTTTAAAACCAATCTGAACGGGTTTTTCCTGTCGTCAGAGCTGACCAAACAGATCTTACCGGAGATCAATCATAATTTTGCTATTGTCTCCGTGCAGGCCGGCGTGGATGTGAGTGTCAATGCCCGTGTTTATATGCTGTTCGGGCAAGGTACGACGTACGGTATGGGTGTTCTGGCGGAAGGACATGCTTATTTGGGCGGCTCCTGCTCTGCAACATGTACTTCGGTGAATGCCGACGCGTTACTGCAGTGCGGAATAAGCGGTGATTACAACACCCAAACACGTCAATTCAATATTGACGGATGCGCCAGTTTAGGCCTGACATTAAGTGCAAGCCAGTGTGTGCCACTGTTGGTGGGTTGCGGCCCTTGTGTATCCGTCTCGCTTCCTACCTTTACGATAGGAACTGCTCTGCATCTGGACAATCATACCGGATTTTCCATGAAGTTGATTACCCATAGCTGTAATGAACAATGTAAATAAAAAATATATGAGAACTTTAATAAAATCGACTGGCCATAATCCATCAATATGGATGACACTCTTTATTGTCAGCCTGTTTCTTTCGCCCTTTTCATCTCTTTTCGGACAAAATGAAGTTGAGATAGCTTTCCCCGCCCCAAAAGGTATTGTTGTCTTTACAGGAATGGAACTTGCCGACAGCAAAAAGATCGCTTCCTATTCTGTGGAACGCTCTTTAGATAAAAAGAAATGGGAAAAAGTAGCTGAATTAACTTCACCGCAAGGTTGGGATGCTTTTTATGTGAACTTCAACAAATGGAAAGAAGATTTTGGGTTTCAGGGAGTTCCTGAAACCGATGAATTACAGGAGCTATGGCGTAATTGCGAAACAGCGGGTGTAATTGACAGCATGCGCTATTGGGCGTCGTCCACCGTTATTCGTCTGGCGGCAGGTATTGCCTGGTACGATCAGACTGCCGCGGAAGATACCCCTACATGGTATAAGGTCCGTGCACTTGGCACAGGTGGCGCAGTTATCTCAGAACACTATTCCGTGGCTGTCCAATATCCCTATATCCCCCAGTTTGATGAAGTATCCTTCGCAGAAAAAAATGTGGATAAATCTCTGTTCTATCTGAAATGGCAATCTAAGGGCGATTTTCCGGCGCCTTATTTCTCGGTCCGATACTATGAAAACGGTGAATTGAAGAGTGCCGGAGGTTCATTAGCCGCTTATCAGGTGGAGGATACGAAATATTATCTCTATCAGGACTCTACCCGTTACTTAAAGTCGGAACGACAATATTTTATGAACCGGGAAGATTTCTATGGGAACAAAGCGGTGGCAAGTGACAGGGTGTTGGTTTCCGACGCCTCGGTTGCAAGAGGAGTCTTTGCAAACACGCGCGCTGTCAGCGATCCTAAAAGTTTAGGCATCGCCTTACACTGGAAAATAAGCAATGCGCCCCTGATCGAAAATATCCAGATATACAGAAGCGATACATTCGACGGTAAACCTTACGAAGAGTTAGCAAGTATTTCAGTTTCCGACACAAGCTACATGGACCGTAGCATCGTTCCCGATCGGATCTATTATTATTACCTTGTGGGTGAAAACCGGCTGCATCACGAATCGTTTCAGAGTAACATCTTCTTTAATGCGGGATACGACAAATTGAAGCCGGCGCCACCTTCCATCAGTCAGGGAAAAGCGGTTCAGGGCGGGGTGGAAATAGAGATTAGGCCCAACGACAAGTACCTGTCCGGTTTTAGAGTATATCGCAACGACGGTTATACCGCAAAACTCTATCTTATCAGCGACCTGCCGGAACCGGATGGCAATCTGGTTGTGTACACCGACACGAGCAAAACGCTGGCAGGAGATAAAAGTTATTTGTACGCCGCTACGGCAGTGAGCACAAGCTCGGTAGAAAGTGACTTCTCCGACACACTGACCATTCGTCCCTCCATAAAAACCAATCCGCCGTCGCCCAACAGGATATCGGCTCACGAAGAAGAGCGCACTGTGAAGATCATCTGGGAAGATGTGCGGACGAGGCATCGCGCTACATGCGGATACAACATTTATCGGCGGGAACTGCCCGATGGTAAATTCGCTTCATTGCCACCTACAGACACTATTGTAACTGTTCCGATGTTTGTCGATACAGACGTACAGCCGGATAAAACATACGAATACGCTGTTCAGACGGTGGACGATTTGGGCGGCACCAGTGAATCGATGGCTCTCTATTCCATCCATGTGAAAAAAATCGTGTTACCTGTTCCTCCTAACCTGTGGGTGACGCCAAGCGAGGGGAAAGTAACCATACAATGGAACGAACCTTCCATCACCCGGCCATTGAAAGTGAATCTCTACCGTTACCAGCGGGGTCAAAATCCTCAATTGTTGCAATCGTTTTCACCGGCTGAACAGCAATTTACAGACACAAAAGTGAAGAAAGGAGAACTGTATTTTTATTTTACCACCTTTTCCGATGAAGAGAACAATGAAAGCTTCCGCTCGAAAGAGGCCGGAGTAAGGGTGGAGTAAATTCTTCATGAAGAATTTAGCGTTTTATCCTTCTTCTTCGTTCGTGAGATGTTCACTCTTTGGGAAAAGTTTGAAAAATGAAATGAGAAGAAGGTTTTTCTATTTTTTTGATAGATATAATGTACTATCTTTAGACTTTTTCTCGTTTTTCAATTGATTGACGAATTTATTCCAAGATACTGATCTTTTTTTATTTATTTTGACAGCCGATCCATACAAGAACGGTACGATTTTTATTGAGTTTTTTTGCTCAGGATATAGATTACAAAAAACGATTATACGAGTTCTGTCAATAATAATAACCAGAAATAGATTCGTAATAGTGGCGACAATGGATATAGATATCAATTAAAATCAACAAATAATAAGGCCCATGAAATTAAAAAAGATATTCTTTTCGATGCTATCTATCTTGGCTTTTCTTATTCTGTTAACGGTTCACTCATGTTCGGTTAATAAAAACGGTAAAAGAGATACTACTTCGATCCCGGAGGTTATCGATAAAGAGATATGCTTTGTGAATGACGAACATAATGGCGACTATCGCCCGGTGCCTACTGATCCCGACTTTTACTATTATTCCGGTTTTCCTGTTATTCCACCTGTTCAACCTGTATC
>JAAYFR010000229.1 GCA_012728155.1 Bacteroidales bacterium
GCTGTATACATCCTTTTGGTATCCTTCAAACAATACCTTTTTCTCTAGTCCATAATCTTTCACCATTGCCTCAACTTTTCGCACCGACAAGCCCTCTTCAAGAATTAAGTTGTAGAGAGAGATTTGCGCTACAGGATCGTTCATGGAGATCAATGCACGCGCATGTCCCATATCAATTTTTTTATTTTTTACCCCCATTTGCACTTCTGCCGGAAGCTTTAACAAACGCAGGTAGTTGGTGACCGTAGCACGTTTCTTCCCCACCCTTTCACTCAACTGCTCTTGTGTAAGAGAAAGGGCATCGATCAAGTTCTGATATGTCAGTGCAATCTCTATTGAATTAAGATCCTCACGTTGGATATTTTCAATCAACGCCATCTCCATCATCTCATCATTATCGGCCGTCTTGATATAAGCCGGTATGGCGGACAACCCTGCCATCTGGGAGGCACGGTAACGACGTTCACCGGCAATAATCTGGTAAGTGTTGTCATCTAACTTCCTCAATGTGACAGGCTGAATAACACCGATCGATTTGATAGAGGCAGAAAGTTCACCCAATGCCTCCTCATCAAATACTCTACGTGGTTGATCAGGGTTGGGAACAATCTTGTCGAGCTCTACCTCGCTAATGAAGGAAGAGCCTTGTGTATCACCATCATTAAAGGTGATTAACGCATCCAATCCTCGCCCTAATGCATTCTTTTTTGCCATAGCTTATACCGTTAAGGGTACAAAGTTAGTGAACTTTAGTGAATTTTCTCAATCAATTCCTGTGCCAGTTGCATATGATTCGTGGCCCCACGTGAACCGGCGTCATACATAAGTGCCGGCTTGGCATGACTTTGTGATTCGCTAAGTGTAATATTCCGTTGAATAACGGTGGTAAAAACCAACTCTTTAAAATGGTGTTTCACCTCTTCGTATATCTGATTGTGAAGACGTAGACGAGAATCATACATAGTGAGGACAAAACCTTCAATCTCGAGCTTGGTATTGAGTTTTGATTTGATAATTTTTATCGTGTTCAATAATTTACTCAATCCCTCAAGGGCAAAATATTCACATTGTACCGGTATCAATACCGAATCTGCTGCTGTAAGTGCATTTACTGTGATGATACCCAACGAAGGAGAACAGTCAACCAGGATAAAATCATATTGATCCCTTATCGGATGCAAAAGATCCCTCAGTTTTTTCTCCCGATTTTCCATCTGTACCATCTCCAACTCCGCCCCTACCAGATTGATATGGGAGGAGATGATATTGATATTTTCAAAGGGAGTATGTTGTACCGCCTCTTGTGATGTACTTCTACCGATCAATCCTTCATAAATAGTATTGGCAGCTTTTTTAATATCAATCCCCAAACCGGAGGATGCATTTGCCTGCGGATCGGCATCTATCACCAACACTTTTTTTTCTAATGCGGCCAGCGATGCCGCTAAATTAATCGTAGTGGTAGTTTTACCCACCCCTCCCTTCTGATTTGCCAGCGCTATGATTCTTCCCATATTATTACATTTTCATACGATTAAAATTATTTATTTTCGAAGGTGTCGTATGGAACTCGCTTTTAGTCATGTTCTTGTGTGAGAACAGTTATCATGCTCGTTTCATACGACTAAAAATAATAATTTCCAATTCTATTTTTTTATTTCGGTGTATGGAACCTTTGATTATATTCCCACGAGAGAACCGTTATAATATTCATTTCAAGCAACAAAATAAGCAATAAATCGGCTAACTCTATGTTAATTATTTCAAACAATGGCGTTTTTGTTGATAAATAGCTTTTTTTATTCCCATAAAAAATCTCTATCTCTTTCATACTTGCCTAACAGGTTATTTTTTTGAAAGAAAAAATCTCTCTCCCCAAACGCGGGTTTGAGCTCATCGAACCAGGTGGCTTTTTTATCATATTGTGCAAAGAAAGGTATATCCACAAGATCGGGATTGCGACATTGAAGAAACCGGAGCACAAACAGCTTCTCGCCGTTCACCTCTGCCACACCTAATACCTGTATCTTCCCCGGATTGGCACTCATACTTGGTCCACGAACAGTGCGGCAGATCCCGCTTACATTACGGTAAGCCTTCCTGAAAATATCCCACGACTTTTCGAGTGTCACCTCGAAGAATGCTTTGGAACCGGTATCCCGCGCCACGAACATGTAATAAGGGATCAATCCTTGCCTGACCTGCTCTTTCCACATATCAGCCCATACCCTGGAGTCATCATTGATATGGCGTAACAACGGCGACTGTGTCCTGATTTGCGCTCCGGTATTCAGGATCCTCTCAATAGCCTGTTTCACCGCATCGGTAGAAAGCTCCACGGGATGATTGAAGTGCCCCTGAAAAGCAAGATGCTTTCCGGCTTTTTTCACCTTTTCAAACAAACGCAACAGATCGTCGGCATCCTTATCCGTCAAGA
>JAAYFR010000230.1 GCA_012728155.1 Bacteroidales bacterium
AGGCTGGGTGAGTTGATTCATTTGAAGATCAAGGATATTGATTCAACAAATATGCTACTTCTTATAAAAAATGCAAAAGGAAACAAAGACCGCGTTGTGATGCTTTCGCAGATTTTGTTGGACGATTTGCGCGTTTATTTCAAAGAATTCAAGCCCAAAGAATATCTTTTTGAAGGACAGGGTGGGGGGATGTATGCTGAAAAATCGGTGCAGATGGTTGTGAAAAATGCTGCGGCAAAAGCGGGGATAAAAAAGCGAGTTACTCCCCATGTGCTCCGCCATTGTTTCGCCACTCATCTGCTCGAATCGGGGACGGATATCCGTTATATCCAAAAACTGCTTGGTCATCAATCCATTAAAACCACCGAGATTTATACCCGTATTACAGACATTTCTCAATCGAAGATAAAAAGTCCGCTGGATAATCTTTGATGCACTTTTTCAAAATTGTTACTCAGCTATTGGAGACTTTTCGGTTTCACCCTCATAAACCGGAGCATACCTAGCATCCATCGGGGGAGTGGTTTCCGGGGGTCCCTGTTTTTGAGGTTGAGACTCAGTCCCAGTTTTTTTGCGACCGGTATTTTGTGTGTTTCCACAAGTTCGATCAACGTGCCGTCCGGATCTTCGATATAAGCAAACTGTCCTGCCGCATCACCCATGTCGAACGAGTTGCCCTCCTTGATATTTTGGGTGGTATCTACTGTAAATGGATGTCCCAACTGTGCACACTTTTCACGCAACGCATCCATATTGCGGATATCGAAGCAGACCTGGATAAAGCCGGGATCACCCCAGAAACGTCCTTCATAGAGTTTTTTTGGAGTGCGTTCCAATGCCTCTACCAGTTCGATGTAGGAAGAACCGAACAGCTCGCTAAGACTACCTCTTCTTGGTTGTGAGTGCGTCAGCAGCCGGCGGCGGAATTGTTGGCTGCCTGAAGGCAGCGCTTTAAAATCGGGGAAAACACCCGTCTCGTCGGCAATGATTTTGTCATACCCCAGGATATCACGGTATAGAGTCATTGCCTTGTCGATATCGGTCACGCCAATGGTCACGCCGACTGCACCGCCGGTCGATTTTCCTTCATCTTTGAAGATATAGTCGTCCTGTATCAATTGGAACAGGTTCCCGTAGCTGTCTCTCAGATAAAAAGTCTGATGGCCGTCGATATTTTGATGGAGTCCGCCAAGGATATTGGCTTTTGGATTGTTGGAAAATTCTTGAAAGGTTTGTGCTACGTTCCGGCTTTTGACCTTACAAACCAGCACACCCAGATCGCCCATATTCAGGGTAAATCCGAGCGGTTGGGGTTTCCGTTCGGAGTACTGCCATACTTCAAAACCACCGCCTCCCTGCATGTTGATGGCGATCAGGGCGTGGCGCCGTTGCGGTTTTCCTCCGGTGTAGGGCAACATCAGCTCCGCAATTTTATCATCTTCCAGGATACGGATATCCATATTGAACAGGTCGATATACTCTTTCCATGCTTCGTAGAGGTTTTCCACGCCAATTCCTACCTGTTGAATACCTGCAATAATATATTTGTCTTCCATATGAGTTGAAATTTAGATACAAGAGCCAGGAATCAAGACATAAGATGTATAAACTTGTTTACTACAATTATGTTGTTTTGATTTTCCTGACCATCTTTCGTGCCAGTCCGGGAAAGAACCGCTTGATGTGTACCATCAGCAACTCTTTGCCACCGACAAGCACTTCCGGTTTCTGCCTCTCGATTGCTTTCACGATCTTCTTTGCCGCTTTCTCCGAAGAGATACCGCTCTTTTGCCCCTCATCCATTTGGCCATGTCTCTTGCCATCGGCTTCCAGTGCGTTATAGGAGATATTGGTCCTGACCCGTCCGGGACAGACCATCACCACACGGATATTTTGGTCCCAATATTCTGCCTGAAGGGTTTCAAAAAAACCGTAGAGGGCAAATTTGGATGAAGCATAAGCTGATCGCAATGGAAAACCGAATTTCCCGGAGATGCTGGTAGTGACGGCGATAGTGCCTCCACCCTGTTTAATCATTTCAGGCAGCAGCCGCTTACTGATCTTTACCGGTGCAAAGAAATTCACTGCCATAATCTTTTCATCTACCTTATCGTCCGTTTCCAGTATTTTAGCACGCTGGCTGATACCGGCATTGAGAAACGCGATATCGATCTTTCCGAAAGCAGCAATAGCGTTGTCTGCCAATTCGTCGATATGCTTCAGGTCTGCCAGGTCGAAAGGCAATATGGCGCATTGTGCACCCAGCCGGATACACTCTTGTTGTACCTCTGCCAGCCTTTCAACCCGGGTAGCGGTAAGGATCAGATTAGCACCCTGCTCTGCATAGAGATAGGCACACGCTTCACCGATCCCCGATGAGGCACCAGTAATCCATATGCTCTTTTTTACTTGCAATTCATTATTCAAAATTGGAATCGTCACTACCTTCCGATATTCTAATCTCTCATCACCTCATTCCACAGCTGCTCCCGGTAGTCATTGATGGAGTGAGGGGTACATTCATCCACGTTGTAAACATTATGGGAGGTATAGATCATCTGCTCCAGGAAATAGGGTGCGCGGTTGGGGCCCTCGCCAATATTAAGCAGTACTGTCTCGCCGTTTTTGATCAGATTTTTTCTGAGTGCGACGAAGAATCCTGCGATGGAGACGGCGGACGCAGGTCCCGGGATCACTTTCTGTTCATAGGCAGTCAGTTTTCCTATGGGAACCAGTTTCTTTTCGCGCATCCGTAGGAAGCTGCCTCCCGATTCTTTCACCAGTTTCGCCACGATAGGATAGGTAGCCGGATTGCCGGTCGCCAATGTGGGTACTTCGGTTTGGGGACTTTGGATGATGGGGTATCTCTTTTCGAAACCTTCGGGAAATCCGGCGGTTTCAGCATCTTCCCACGCCTGTACCATAGGGTCACAACCGTCTGTCTGTACCAGCAGGAAGCGTGGGTTCTTCAACTCCGGATAGATCTCTTTGATCTCGCGGATACCTTTGTCGATAGCGATTGGACCTGTACCACCGCTGACGGCCTGGATGTAGACATCGGGAAACTTATCCATCTGGCGAAGCCATTCGAACACCATCGTCTTTTTTGCCTCTACCCGGATAGGATCGATATTGCCGGTCGACATCGGGATATTGTGTAACTTGGCATATCCCGCCGCAATCTCTTTTGCTTTGGCATAGTCGCCCATCACCCGGAAAACCTGTTGCCCGTAGGAACTGATGGTGGCTTCGGATGTTTTGATGGCGTCTTCCGGCATGAAGACGGAGCAATTCACATTTGCCAGAGAGAGATATTTGGCATAGGCGGTAGCTGAATTCCCGGTGGAAGCGATGCAATACTGGTCGATACCAATTTCGTTAAAGAGGCTGGCTGCCAATGAAGCCGCAATATCTTTAAATGTTCCGGTACCTTCATTCAGATCGTTCCTGTAGACATGTACGCTGAGGTCGAGACCATATTTCTTTTTTGCAAACTCTTCCAGGAATCTCCACCGTTCTACGGGAATGGCGCCTTCACCTTTCGAGATGATATGCCTTCTGCGCAGTAGAGGCAGAAAGGGAAAGTAGTTCCAGAAGCTATTGGGATTTTTACGGCCGATAAGGCGCGGCAATCGCTGATACCGCCGGTTATACCATACTTCGGAATGTTTACTTCCACATTCGGGACATTGCTGATCCTGTTCAAACCAGGTCCAGAAGTTGGGTGTCACATGTCCGCACTGGGTGCAGGTCAAATGGTACTTGTGCTGAATCTTTATACGAAGCATCCTATTTTTTTAAGTAGTAGTGGACATCGATTTCATCTCATCGGAGATATATTTCCCTGCTTCGAGGTTTATTTTTATCTTTTTGAATACCTCGATGGTTTCATCCACCTCTTTTTGAGTATGTGAGGCTGTCGGAATTAATCTGAGCATCAGTACTCCTTTGGGGACGACCGGATAGACCACGATAGAGCAGAAAACGCTATGATTCTCCCGCAGATCGGCTACGATATTGGTGCCTTCGGGGACGGAGCCGCTGAAATAGACGGGTGTTACCGGCGATTGGGTATTACCGATATTGAATCCTTCCGCCACCAATCCCTCTTGCAATGATTTGGCGATCTTCCAGAGGTTTTCCTTGTATTGCGGTTGGGTCTGCACTATCTCAAGGCGTTTCAATGCGCCGATCACCATAGGCATGGGAAGCGATTTGGCAAATATTTGCGATCGCATATTGTATTTCAATGAATTGATGATGGC
>JAAYFR010000231.1 GCA_012728155.1 Bacteroidales bacterium
AGTATTTCCGACTTTTCCCTCACTGCCGGCAGGGCCGGTGCGTGATGGTATTGTTCATAATTGATACCCATCGGGAAAGCATCCACATGTACTATACGGTCTTGCAGGTTGATCTCATCGAGACTACAGTTCAGGTCGAGTACACGATAAATGGCACTGATGAAATGCCGCATATAGTCATGCGTGTGAAAACCGATCAGATCGGCACCGAGCAGACCCTCCAGTATCACTTTCCTTTGTGGGAGCACCCTGAAAAGCTCGTAGGATGGAAAAGGAATATGGTGAAAATAGCCGATATTTGCATCCGGCTTTTCGGTACGGATCATTTTAGGCAATAGCATCAGCTGATAATCCTGCACCCATATCATGTCATCTTTTTCAATAAAAGGGATAGTTTCTTTGCAGAACAGTCGGTTTACCTCCTGGTATGCTTCCCAATACTCTGTCTTGTATTCTATATAGGAGAAAAAGTAATGACAAAGAGGCCAGATAGTACTGTTGCTATACCCCTCGTAATAGTTTTCAATCTGATCGGCAGAGAGAAAAACCGGATGGAAATTCATTGCATGCAGTCTCTCCGAGATCTCCCGCTTCTCGTTTTCATCCTCAGAGTGAATGCCGGGCCATCCAACCCAATATATGTCGGAATCAGTCTCTAATGATCCGAGACCCGTAGCGAGGCCTCCCTCACTCCTGACGATACTGAAACCTTCTTCTTCCCTCTCAATTTTAACAGGTAACCTGTTGGCTATAATTATTATCTTCATGTTTTGTTTAAGACTTTTAGAGTCAAGATTCAAGAACAAAGGCTCATTGACATATTGACCCTACTTCCCGAAATTCGGGACAACCTGTCCCGATTTCCCGATAAATTGGGACAAATGATCGGGATTGGCTTATCAATTATAACATCCTATTTCCATGAAAGATTAAATTTTAACTTGTTTTTAATATTTTATGACTTGAAACTGCATACCCTGCGTATGCTTTTACCTTTTGTCCGATACTTTTTACGATTTGCCCGTTCGGTTTTGTCACGAAACCTTACTTTCGTTCTTATAAAACAGGAGAGGTTTTAATCTCAAATGTATGTTTTGAAAAGAGTAACCTCTCATTCGTTTGTAAATTGGTAAAGAAAGATGAAATTTTCCACACTCACGGTATCATTCTCCATAGTGGCACTTCTATGCCTGCTCTTTTTGTTTTCCTGTGACCGACACGAAGAAGAACCGGTTTATCTGGGGAAATGGGTGCTTGAGAAAGCGGAGCCGCGCATTGACGACAGTTACTTTCAGTCTTACATCCATATTAAGGAGGACAAATCGTTCGAGCTTTACGATAGTAGCCGGGAGCTGTTGATAACCGGTCGTCCCGAGCATTTCTCAATGAAGGGGTTCAAGCTCACACTTACGGATCCCGCCAGCGGGGAGAGATACCTCTTTACCATTATCAGCCGAAAAGAAGACATACTAATACTGCGCACCTCTGTTTTCGGTAGTGAGACTACATTAACGATGCACAAAATTTCCAATTAAATCCCTCCCCGCTATGCCTTTCCCTGGTATAATACGAAACACAAAATATTTGCAACTGGCCGTCATTGCTCTCCTCCTGTCGTTGACCTTCTTCCCGGCAAATGCGCAGGGCGACTTCACGCTGGAGGGATGCCGGACGATGGCCCGCTCTGTGTTCTCGGCTGAAATGCAGAGAGATCAGATCTCCCAATCGGCTGCTTCCCGACAGCAGCTCCTGAAAAAGATGGTCACCCCGGATGTGTCGGCCTTCGCTTACGGGGCTTACCTCTCGGAAGTACCCGACCCCGCTGCTGCCCTCGAATATGCATTTGATGTCTCTCCCGCTCCGCATGAAAGGCTCAAAGCCGGACTGTTCCTCTCCCAACGGATATATGATGGAGGAGAGTACCGGTTGAAGAAGGAAGAAATCAGATTGGACAGAGATATAGAAGAGCAAAAGGCGGAAGAGTCATTACTGCAAATCGAGAATCTTGTCGATGAGGTTTTCTTCGGAATCATACTTGTCCATAAAGGATTGCAAGCGCTCGAAACACAACGGGATATCGTTTCCCTGGCATTGAACGATACGCGGTTGCTTGCCGGTGAAGGAAAACTCCTGAAAAAAGAACTTCTTCATGCCGAGATGGCGCTGATCGATCTGGAGAGCCACATCGGAGAACTGAAGGCTGAAGGGCAGAAATACCGCCGGATGCTTTCGGAGTTGACGGGAGAGGAAATTGGCGCCGACGACCGGTTGGTCGATCCCGTTTGCGACGAAAAAGGGGAAGAATTTGTAG
>JAAYFR010000232.1 GCA_012728155.1 Bacteroidales bacterium
CCTCAGAACTTCACATACCTTTTACCGGTAGGAACATTAATTATTCGTATCGGTAAAAGGTATATTTTTTTGACAATATGAAAACTTTTCTATTATATCGAATTTCGCCTGTGACTTGTTCTTTTTTTATGTATCTTTATACCAATTTTTTTAACTAAAGAGGTCTTCGTGCGGCGGATTCCTTATGCCCCAGTGAGTTGAGATAGCACTTCAACCCATAGATGAAATGCTTGAACTGGGCTTCCGCCGGCAAGGGCTTCCGAGCCAGCATCGATTGCAGGTAACCGTCAAAGTCTGCTTGGGTAAACTCCTCCGGGAGCTTACCCACATGGAATACAGCCTTCGACAACGCGTGACAGTAGTCAGTGATGATACCCGCTGCATATCGGCTGATTTGCAGCTTGCTCGTGAAGAGCGATACGCGGTCCGCAAAGGGGGGAACCTTTGCAACCGCCTTGTCTGAGATTTTCTTGGACATAGTATTTTATGTGTGAGAGAATTGATGGCGGACACCTCCGGAACCGGTCCGCCTCGGTTCTCCACCTAAAATACAATACGGGAATGATAAAAATGAACGATTAACAAAAAATCCACATGGTTCATGAATGGCTTTAGCTTTTACGCTATGCGGAAATTAGTACAACAGGTAAAAGAAAAGACGACATTGATAATAGTAAAAAGGGATGAATAAAATAAAAAACAGGCAAAAAACCGGGATTTTTATTTTCCCGATTTTGATTCTTTTATGTCATACTATTTGCGCATGTTCTGTTCTTGACAGAATGAACGCTCCATCTTTTAAGGAATACGAATATAACATTAAGAATATTCTTGGATATGGCCCGGTAAACCATTGGGCTTCACAAGATTTTGAAAAGTGGCTGGATGCTCAAGTAAGGAACAATGTTAATTGGGTTACAATTGAATTTTTCTGTTGGAATTCTCAACAGGAAGACCGAAGCCATTACTATGAGAATCCGGATGACCTGAAGAAACCCTACCAAAAGCTGGTGAAGGAATGTCGGAAACGTAATATCGTTCTCATGGTTTCCATCGTCAACGATAATAAAGGCTCCGGAAAATATGGCGATGACAGAAAGGGGTTGGCATATTATAAATCACAAATAAGAAGAGGGCGAGAGATTGTATTGGAAGAAGGCCCCGAGGGAGTCGTAATTCAGCCAGTTGCAGAGACTCAAACAAAAGAAGGAGAAGTTTTTGAATCTGAAACGATTGATCTTGCCCATCAAAAAGGATTTAAAACATGTTGGAATAATAATTCACGTCCCACAAACTCAAACGGATGTACATATTTTGCATACCATCCTTCATCAACATCCGATATCGGAGTGGAAGGAGGAATTATAGTGGTGGATCACGGACAAATCTTAAGGGAATTGAGCAAAAACGGCAAGAATGTTTTCGGCCCTTATGATCCGATAAAGGTTTCAAATTATGCGGCAAAAGTATATACTGGGCAAAGGGGATTTGTGCATTATGGATTTGGGGATGACCAAGTAGATTTTGACATCATAAAAGCGCTTGGTTCTATAACTAAAAAATAAGATGAA
>JAAYFR010000233.1 GCA_012728155.1 Bacteroidales bacterium
CAGTCATACTCTCCGGATAAACTATTGAACTGTCATTTAGAGAGTTTAGACTATATTTTGCGGATTCAAATCTTTCTTTATCACCCTCATTTTTTAGTCCTGAATTATTTTGAGCAAATAGTCCAATATTCACAAATAAAAAAATCAGTGAAAATAAAAAGTTGTTTTTCATACGTAAATACTTTAATGTGTAATTATATAATAATCAACTAATTAAATTTTAATTCTTAATCATAATACTTAGTTCAGACAAAACGAAAGATAGCACTCATCATTAGGACAAATGCACCGGTTAGACGAGAAAACAAAACAGACAAGAAAATTAAAATTTCATACGCGTGCTCGAGGCAACAGTCTGGGGTGCTTATCTGTTGATATCAGTTTCATACTCGACTTAGGTGTCTATAACACCGTGCGTCAGTAAAAATCGACCTTTGGCTTATGTTTCCCGTTATATTAAGAATATGCTCTCAGGCACTTGTGGGAGTCAGAGGTTCGACAGCTTCCAATTGAACTGTATATCCCATCTTCTCCAATTCAGTCTTTAAGTACTTCCCGCGTTTTTTCTCCATCCGGCTGTTCAGGTAATCCGCTCCCAATTCATGATAGGGAACATTGTATTTCAACACGAAGTATACCGATTTAATAAGGGAGTGAGAAACGGCAATTAAAGCTCTTTTCTTACCCCGCCGGGCGGCCAAACGATGATAGCGGGCATGATAAAACGAATCCTTGGTGCGCGATGCACCCCAGGCCGCTTCCACTATGGTTGTTTTAGCCTGTTTGTTACCGTGAGTTGTTCTACCGCTTTTTTTTTACCTGCACTCTCGTTGTTCCCGGGCGATACACCCACCCAACTTGCAAGATGCTTTTCGCTTGGAAAAACTTCCATGTCTAGCCCGATTTCAGCGATAAGATCTTCAACAGTCTTATGGTTTAATCCCGGAATCTCACGAAGGAGTTCCAATACATTTTCGTAAGGCGAAAGCATACGCCTTATCTTTTGATTAAGCTCTTCAATTAAAGATTCAATATGCCGATTGTTTGAGCGGATGGTACCCAGCAGGTAGATGTGGTGATCAGTAATATTACCGTTACAGGCTTCCCAAATCTCCTCTTTGGTAGCTCTGATCTTCCCGTGATACACATCATCTATATCCTTTAGGGTTACCTTCTTGCCATCACAGAGTTTGTCAATCAATTTCGTGGCTGTAATACCAGAGGTATCGCTTAATACACTCGAGAGTTTCACGTTGCAATCCTCAAGAATACGAATGATACGGTTCTTGTTGGATGCCACATCCTGGATCAATTTCTTCCGGTAACGGGTTAAATCTCGTAACTCCCGTTGCTCGCGTGGAGGTATGAAACTTGGCTTTAATAAACCGGCAAGAAGAAGTTTACATATCCAGCGACTGTCTTTCTTGTCTGTTTTATGTCCCGGTACGTTCTTAACGTGCCGGGCATTGACAATCCAAACAGTAATACCGGTTGGTTCAAGGATATTATAAACCGGCTTCCAGTAAACCCCCGTGCTCTCCATTGCCACGTGAGTAATCTTGTTTTCGACTAACCAGTCTTTCAATTCTGTCAAAGAACTCGTGAACGTTCCAAATTCACGGGTTGAACGTTCTAACCCTTCGCCGTCTATGGTGGCGACAACCGTTTCTTTGTGTACGTCAAGACCGCAACCGCGACTGATTACTTGTTCAAATGATACTGTTTTCATAATGCCTGAATCTTAAGTTTTGTTAGAGCCCTGCGAAAGAGGCGAAAACAAAACTATAGAAATACAGGCAATGTTACATCAACGCACTGCGATATTTTCATGCGTTTGAGTGTTAAATCTTAACATGGAGGTTTCATAAATAATAATATTTATATTTCATAATTATAAATAACTCTCTTATAACC
>JAAYFR010000234.1 GCA_012728155.1 Bacteroidales bacterium
ATATAAGGATGTTGTGGGCATCCATGAAGGCGGACTCACATACGCTCATGGAGCATGGAGGCCTACATTTAACAGTATAATGCGTAACAATACCGATGGCTTCAATGCGCCATCGAGATTTGCCATCTACAAACCAATTATCCGTCTCTCTGAAGGTAGGGAAGCCACCTTTGAGGAGTTTGCCCAATTTGATGCACCCAACCTTGCGAAAACCCGCACCAAGTCAGCCGTAGCACCACAAGCCGAGAGCTTTAAACCAACGGCTCCTCCTGTATTTATAAGGGGTAGCTGGAAAGATGCAGGAAAATAAAAAAATGGCATGCGGTCTATCCGGAAAATAGCGGCTAACTATCCCAAAAACATAAATAAGCAATAAAAAAGAATGTAAATTCACGGCAAATGTTTATATTTGCCGTGAATTTACATATTATGAATAAGGAGACACTTATACAAAAGTTTAAAGAGAATAAAGGATGGCTACAGAGTAAGGACTTTGGCTATCAACCTGTCGTTTATTCCCTGCTTTATAAAATGATAGAAGCCAACGAAGTGGAAAAAATAAAAAAGGGGCTGTTTAAATATAATGAAGCGAACGATTACAATGAGCAGGAAGATATTGAAAGGTATTATCCCAATGCGGTTTTGTGTTTGTTTTCCGCATGGCATTTTTATCAACTTTCTACCACGGTACCTTTTCTGTATCATTTGGCAGTACCACACAAAGCTACTCCCACCAAGATTGATTATCCTCCTATAAAATTCTATTATTGGAGTGAAGAGCAATTTCGACTCGGTATTAGTAACCAAGAAGAATTTAGAATATACGACATAGAAAAATCGGTGTGTGATGCTGTGAAATTTCGCAATAAAGTAGGTGATGAGATCACGTATGAAGTGTTGAAAAACTATATGCAGTCTAAAGACCGAAATATTGAAAAGCTGATGAACTACGCGAAAAAAATGAGAATAGAGAAAATTATTACTCCTATGCTAAAACCTCTGATATGAGAAATGCAAAAGCATTGAGCATGAAATTACTGGAGTATTCCAGAAAATACAATGTCAATCATCAGATGATATTGATACGGTTTTTTCATGAGCGGTTGTTGTATCGTGTTTCTATTTCCGACTATCGGGAACATTTGTTTCTTAAAGGGGGAAATTTGTTGTATTCATTTCAAGGATATTCTGCAAGACCGACTGTCGATATTGATTTTTTGGGAAGTAGAATTTCGAGTGAAATAGAAGATATAAGAAGAATGTTTCTTCAAATCATTACAATTGATGGAAACGATGCGGTTATTTTTCGACCGGAAACTTTAGTAGTAACTGAAATCAACGAACAAAATGAATACATGGGTATTCGTGTAAAAGTAACAGCGCAGTTAGCCAATATCAAGCATAACATTCAAATAGATATCGGTTTTGGAGATATTATTATACCAGCTCCATACACTCTTCTCTATCCTGTTCTGTTAGAAGAACTCGCGAGTCCGATCATTCGGGCTTATACACTAGAGACGGTAATTGCGGAAAAGCTACAGGCGATAATTGTATTGGCGCAATTAAATGGCCGTATGAAAGATTTCTACGATATCTACACTCTTCTTACAACAGGGCAAATAGATATTGAAATAGTAAAGGACGCTATTAAGGAGACTTTCAACAATAGGGGTACACCCTTAAATTTTGATTCAGTGGTATTTTCTGAAGATTTTTATCGTGATACCCAGCGACTCAGAATGTGGAAAGCTTTTCTACGTAAAATCAACGTGGAAGATATTCCTTTTGAAAATGTAGTAGAAACTATTCATCAACTTGTGAGAGAATTAGATGATAAAGAATAATGTTGTATATTTGACTCATCGATATAAAATGAGGATTATGAAAAAATCTCTCCTTACTGTTATTCTTCTTTTAGGAACTTCGTTTGGCTATTCGCAGATGGCATTGCAACGGTTTATCAATCATCCTGCATTGAAGCACGCCTCCGTGGGAGTTTCGGTAGTGGAACTGGAAACCGGAAAAAGTGTTGCAGCGCATGATGCGGAAAAATCGCTTACCCCGGCATCAATACTAAAACTGATTACTACTGCTACGGCGTTGGAAACCTTTGGTGATAACTACCGCTTCAATACAGAGGTGGCACTCGATGCCGATAATCCTTCCCGTATCCTGGTCTTTGGTACCGGTGATCCCACCCTGGGAAGTGATGCCTTCGGGGAAAACCGGTATGCTTTTTTTATGAATAGTGCCGAAGCGATTGGAAAGGTGCTTTCGAAGGAGAAGGCATACACCCTTTATGTAGTGGATAATCTGTTCGGTTATGATGGGATAGCACCCGGGTGGACATGGATTGATATGGGAAACTATTATGCTGCCGGCACCTATGGTATCAGCATCTTTGATAATAGCTATCGCCTGTTTTTCAACACGACTGACAGGGAGGGTGGTCCGAAAATCCTGCGAACGGATCCCGAAATAAAGGGATTGACCATGCGTAATCTGCTTTCGCTGAACAACTCCGGACAGGATAACGGTTATATCTATGGAGCGCCATTTTCCTACGATCGGGAGGTGAGAGGAAATATCCCCGCCGGAAGGACGGAATTCAGTATCAAGGGGGATATTCCCGATCCGGGGCTGATGTTGGGACAAACGTTGGCCAATTATCTTTCCCATTCCGGTTTCAAAATAACCGCAGTGAATACCGCCCGTAACGATTATTTGTCGGCAGATCGTGCAGCAGACCCGAGAGAGGTTGCTCTTCGTGCGGAGAAAGTGATCTTTACACAGGTCTCCCGCCCCATGAAAGATATCATCAGGGAGGTGAATGTGGAGAGTAATAACCACTATACAGAGCACCTGATTCGTACCCTTGGACGCTATAGTAAAAATGATATATATAGCGATCCGTTGGAGGCGGGCATTGAATATGTAGAGGAGTTTTGGAAAGCGAGGGGAATTGCAACCTCCTCACTGACAATGTATGACGGATGTGGGTTGGCACCTCAAGATGCTGTCAGCGCGCAGCTCCTGACAGAGCTGCTGCTTTATATGTATAACGAGAGCGACCATTCATCAGTCTTTCTCAATTCACTGCCCAAGGCAGGGCAGGAGGGAACGGTACGCAGCTTCCTGCGCGACACCAGGTTGAGTGGGAAAGTATTTGTGAAGAGTGGCAGCATTGGCGGAGTGCAATGTTTTGCCGGCTATCTCATCGAAGGAAACAAAAAATATGCTTTTTGCGTGATGGTGAACAAGTTCAACGGCAGCCGATCTCAGGTGAGGGCTGCCATAGAACAGTTCCTGCTCTCATTGGAGGGGAATAATTAAAATGCTGTTGGATCATATTGCAGATCACGAGAAAAAAAGATCTCTTTACTTGATGATACCGACCAGCTCAATTTCAAAAACCAGTGTCGTGTAGGGCTCTATGCTCCCTTTCTTGACAGATCCATATCCCAGTTCCCAAGGTATCCATATCTCCCATTTATCGCCCACCTGCATATATTGCAGTGCGGTATAAAAACCCTCGATAAGTCCACCGGTTGAACTATCCATGGGGTTGATGTGGAATGAACTGGGGATATTGTTCCTGTTCTCTGTAGAGTCGAATATATACTTATTATATACCGTTTCTCCCTTATTATTGAGATAGGTATCGCCCAACGACCACTGGCGTTTGAACCATCCGGTATACAGTACTTTCACCTTGTCGGTAAAAAAGGGAGTCTCCCCATCACCCGATTTAAGCTCCTTATACATGATGTAGCCATTTGTAGAGGGTGCGTTGATTCGGGTGTATTCTGAATTGGCAGTGATTTTTGCGAACTGTGCTTCATTATCGATTTTCCATAGGTCGTCGAACGTCTCTCTCTTATCGCACGAGATAAAGAGGAGAAAAGCACAGAAACTGAGAAGCATTGATATTTGTCTCTTCATTGTGGTGGTTTTTTATGCTTTATAGTGATAGCTGTTTCAGCAAATTCTTCATATTGGTTTTCTCGGAAATGGTGTGCTGTAACAAGTCGATGGATACTCGCTCCTGTTCCATCGTGTCGCGATAACGGACGGTCACCTTGTTGTCGATGAGCGTCTGATGGTCGATAGTGGCACAGAAAGGGGTGCCAATGGCATCCTGACGGCGGTAGCGCTTGCCGATGCTGTCTTTTTCGTCATATTGACAGGCGAAGTTGAATTTCAGATCCTCCATAATTGCACGCGCTTTCTCTGCTAAACCATCTTTTTTTACCAAAGGGAGAATGGCCAATTTAACAGGTGCAAGGGTGGGGGGGAGTTTTAGCAACACACGGGTCTCGCCACCTTCCAATTTCTCTTCGTGATAAGAACCGGCAAGGACTGAGAGAAACATCCTGTCCAGTCCGATGGAGGTCTCTACCACATAGGGCACGTAGGATTTGCCCAGCTCCGGATCGAAATATTGTAACTTTTTCACGGAATATTTTTCGTGTTGACTCAGGTCGAAATCGGTGCGCGAATGGATACCTTCTACCTCCTTGAAACCGAAAGGCATTTCAAATTCCACATCGGTTGCGGCATTGGCATAGTGAGCCAGCTTGTCGTGATCGTGGAACCTGTATTTATCTGCTCCGAAGCCTAATGCCTGGTGCCATCTCATTCGAAGCTGCTTCCAATGCTCAAACCATTTCAACTCCTCACCGGGAGCCACGAAGAACTGCATCTCCATCTGCTCGAACTCCCGCATCCGGAAGATAAACTGACGGGCTACAATCTCGTTGCGGAATGCTTTCCCTATCTGAGCGATGCCAAACGGTATCTTCATCCGCCCGGTTTTTTGTACATTCAGGAAATTTACGAAGATACCTTGCGCGGTTTCGGGACGTAGGTAGACCTTCATCGCACCATCGGCGGTAGATCCCATCTCGGTGGAGAACATCAGGTTAAACTGTCGTACTTCGGTCCAATTCCGTGTGCCGCTGATGGGGCAAACAATCTCGCAATCGATAATAATTTGCCGGAGTTCCTCCAGGTTGTTGTCATTCAGTGCTTTGGCAAATCGAGCGTGAATCTCATCCCGTTTCTGCCGATTTTCCAATACCCGGGGATTGGTCTCGAGGAACATCGCCTCGTCGAACTGGTCGCCGAACCGTTTTGCCGCTTTCTCTACCTCTTTCTTTATTTTTTCGTCGAATTTGGCCAGATGATCTTCAATCAACACATCGGCGCGGTACCGTTTTTTACTCTCTTTGTTGTCGATAAGCGGATCATTGAACGCATCCACATGCCCCGATGCCTTCCAGATGGTGGGATGCATAAAGATGGCGGAATCAATCCCCACCACATTCTCATGCAACAGCACCATGCTGTCCCACCAATATTTTTTTATGTTGTTCTTGAGTTCTACCCCCATCTGTCCGTAATCATACACGGCGCTCAATCCGTCGTAAATCTCACTCGACTGGAATACAAATCCATACTCCTTGCAATGCGATACCAGCTTCTTAAAAAGATCCTCTTGTGCCATAAATTTCCTCTCCGGGTACCTCACCTGTCGTTGATCAGGTTTCACCCGCCTTACATTATATCAGTTTTTAAATCTAATTTCCAGCCTGCAAAGTAAACTTTTTTTTTCCATATTCCAGCTATCATTGTTCTTAAAGATAAATAATGATGGGCTACAGGAGAAATGCTACGCAGAAAAATAGTACCTTTGCCATCGTTGAAAATTAAAAGTTAAGAATTAATTAAGAATTAATTAAGAATTAAGAATTAAGAATTAAAAGTTGGAAGTGAAGAAGTATAAGAAGTAGAGAATCTCAAATTTTCACTATTCATTTTTCACTATTCACTATTCACTATTCACTATTCATTATTCATTATCAAATAGATATGGCAGGAGGAATGAAATCATTGGCAAAGGAGACTTTCTTCTATGGGATAGGAAGTGTCCTTCCCAAGCTCCTTAGCTGGTTGTTATCGCTCTACTGGGCATTTGCCCTGCCAAAGATCTCCGATATCGGAGTGCTGACCAATTTTTATGCCTGGGTGGCGCTTTTGCAAGTGATACTCACTTATGGGATGGAGACCGGTTTCTTCCGTTATGCCAATAAGGAAAAAGATCCTGTCAGGGTTTTTTCTACTACCTTTATCAGTATAGCTTGCACTACATTGCTTTTCTTTGTCGCGGCCCTCTTATTGTTGGAGCCCGCAGCTTTTGCCTTGGGAGGTGTGGCAATGAAGCCGCGTTATCTGCTTATGCTGGTGAGCATCCTATGTTTTGATGTGTTGGGGGCTATTCCATTTGCCAACTTAAGGTTTAAAAAACGTCCCATCCGCTTTGCGATGATCAAATTGATCAATGTGGTGCTGACCATCATTTTCAATTTGTTTTTCTTCCTTGCCTGTCCCCGCCTGCAAGCAATATTTCCTGAAGCTTTTGCATGGTTCTACATTAGCCACGGCGTGGATTATGTGCTGATCTCCAACCTTGCTGCATCAGTGATCCAGTTCCTGATGGTGTCGCCGGAGTTGAAAGTCAGGTTTACATTCGACCGGGTATTGTGGCGGCAGATACTGCGATATTCGTTTCCTATCCTTATCCTGGGTGTGGCGGGCGTATTGAATCAGACGGTGGACAAGATTGTCTTTCCGTGGGTATATCCCGATGCCGACCCGGAGAAAGCCAATGCGCTGCGGGAACTGGGTATTTACGGGCAGAATTTCAAGATTGCCGTCATCATGGTGATGTTCACCCAGGCTTTCCGTTACGCTTTTGAGCCTTTCATATTCGCAAGGAACAGGGAAGCGGCAGACGACCGGCAATCGTTCAGCGATGCGACCAAATACTTTATCATTTTTGGATTGCTGATTTTCTTGCTAACCACTGGTTATATTGATATTATCAAAGGATTGTTCCCGGAACGGTATCATGTGGGACTAAAAATAGTGCCTATCGTCCTGTTGGGCGAGCTCTTTTTCGGCGTTTATTTCAATCTTTCGTTGTGGTATAAACTTACCGACCAGACCCGCTGGGGAGCCTACATGTCGGTCTTTGGCTTTGCCATCACCATAGCAATCAATATCCTTTTTATTCCCCGGTTCGGCTATATGGCTTGCGCATGGGCATCATTTATCGCCAACCTTGCCATGATGCTGGTCTCTTATTTCCTGGGACAAAAGAATTATCCTATTCCCTATAATCTCAAATCGGCTGGATTCTTTTTCATCTTGTCGATGATTCTTTTTGCGGGAATCACACTGGTGTATACCTATGTGCCGAACGTGTGGTTGCGGTTACTGGTCAATACGCTGTTGATCGCGGTGTATATTTTTGTGGTTGTTAAAAAGGAACTGCCTCTGCGGGCATTGCCGGTGGTGGGGAAGTATTTTAAGTGAGTGCCTAAGTGGTTAAGTGCCTAGGTGCCTAAGTGAAAAATAGTAATTTGTCATTTGTAATTGGTAATTTTTAATAGTGTTTTATGAAGAAATTAGGAATGGTGGTCGCGATATTTCTTGCGGCATTGACGGTGAAGGCCGATGAGGGCATGTGGTTGCTCAAGGAGTTAAATAGCGAGAGTGTGGCCCGTATGAAAGAGTTGGGATTTACTTTTCCCGTGGATCAACTATACGATGAGAATAATCCGTCCCTCAAAGATGCTGTGGTGATTTTCGGCGGTGGATGTACCGGCGTGGCAGTTTCCGAGCAGGGACTGATATTTACCAACCACCATTGCGGTTACGGGGCTATCCAGAAACTGAGTGCCGTAGAGCATGATTATCTGAAAGACGGGTTTGTTGCCAAATCACAAGGCGAGGAACTGCCTGCCGACGGACTGACTGTATCGTTCCTGAGATCGATGACAGATGTGACCGACCGGATTTTGTCACAGGTGCCCTCCGTACTCAGTGAAATAC
>JAAYFR010000235.1 GCA_012728155.1 Bacteroidales bacterium
CTCTATTGCTTTTTTAACGGGTATCTTCACCCTAACTATATAAGAATGATTAATTTATACTATTCAGTTTAACGGCGTTTTTAATCATGGAAAAGGGCGGTATCCATGTTTTTCCCTTGCATTTTCTTCTTAAGTTGAGATTTTCTCACCCGGATGCTCTCCAAACTGGTATTCATAAAGGTGGCAAGTTGCCGATTATCCGCATCACATGCCAATAACATCAACATCATTTTTTCAGTAGTATTCAGAACCCCCTCTTCATCTTCCAGATGGGTATAGGCATAAAAAGCCTCATCGTCGGTAGCAATAGCTTTGGTAATATCTCGCAAATCGGTGTCGGTATTTTTCAATATTGTTTCCATCTCCCGATATACTTTCGGATGTGATGAAATATATCGTTGGGTAAGGGTTTCGAACTCCCCTTGCAAAAATGCCAGACGACCCGATATATGGCTATAGAGTTGTAACAACCACTTACGTTTACCTGCCTCTTCTCTCAGTATCTTGGCTTGTAATTCCTGCTGCTGCATCTTGTATTCAGCCTGCATCAACTTCAACTTAGCACTCCTCCTCACTTTGAATGCATGCATTACGATAAAAATAAGAACAATTACCAGTACCAATGCACCTATGACAATACGCAGATTCTGCTGACGTGCCCTAAGCACTTCATTCTCCGCTTCAGTAAGATCATATTTTTTTTCCAGTTCCACAATACGAGTATCCAAACGGTCTCGAATAGACTGACTGTATAACGAAAAAGCATTTCTCAAATACTCATTAGACAATGAAAGATTGCCTTGTTTCTCTGCAATATTAGCCACATTCTGATAATAAAGATAATTTTGTCTATAAGTAGTATCCTGTATGGATCCAATAGCCATTTGAGCATATAACATAGCGCTATCCAACTGTTCAAGACCAGTATATCTATCTGAAATATTATAGTATAACCTCGACAGGTCAATACTTTCTTTCTGGTTATATGTAATTTGGAGTAATTCCTTTTCTCTTTCCAAGGCATTTTCTGGCTCGCCTATCACGTCATAATAAATGGATTGCGCATTTAAAATAAAATAATTCTTTCCGAGTAATCGGTTATAAAAAGATGAAAGTGTATCGAGGTATAGTTTACCTGTTTCAATCTTTTTCGGCACCATTTCATTCCAATAAAGAGCCAAATAAGTATCGAACAGATGAATAGAATCCCTCTCTTGGTATGCGTAGTTAAGCGCTTTACGAAAATATTCATCTGCTACCGTATTACTACGATTCACATAATGAATATTACCCAGAAAATAATTGATCAGATAGCCTATTGAGGGATCCGGGTTTTGCATAGAGAGAAATAATTTACCTGCTTCCCTGAGCGGTTCAAAGATCGTGCTATCCCTCACTCCCATCCTGGTACGGACAATACCCTGATAAGCCAGGGCGCGGATATAGTTGTTACTCTTAGGGTCGTAAAAACGGTAATAGTCGGAGACAGAGTTGATCAGGGAGTCACTGGTAAAATTGACATAGGTCTTATCATCCGAAATAATTTTCAACAGGCCATAATAAGCCTTGGTAGCCCGATCCAAATCCTCGGGATTAATCATCTGTAGGCTGTCGGATACACGTTGCGGTTCACTGTCAATCATGCTATCCCAGGAAGATAACTGCTGGTACACATGTTCATTAGCCTTGTTTCCGCATGAATAACAGACTACAAGACAACCCAGGGGCAATAGAAAGAAAAATAACCGCCACATCTTATAACCACGAATGAAAAAAGAATACAAATATAGTATTTTTTTTTAGCAATGTCTGTTTTTTACAACTTTGAGACCTCCATTAACCGATATTATTATGCTAAATTCTTTCAATAGGTAAACAGTTGATACTTTTTTGTCGTTATAGCACTACCGTTTATCATATCGACGGTATTTAGCATCGAACAGAATGAACAATAATTGGAAGAGAGCCTTTGCAATAATCTGGAGTGGTCAGTTTTTCTCCATTCTCACCAGCAGCCTTGTTAATTTTGCCATTATTATATGGATCAGCCTACAGACCGGTTCTGCCGAGATGTTGGCTTGGGCAGCTATCGCGGCTCTGTTACCCCAGACAGTTATCGGTCCTTTTACCGGAGCATTGATAGATCGTTGGAACCGTAAACGGATCATGATGCTTTCCGACACCTTTATCGCGCTGTGCACACTGATATTGGCCTTTCTCTTCTGGCTTGATATCGCGGAGATATGGCACATATTCGGCTTACTGGGGTTACGTTCAATCGGTTCAGCCTTTCATATGCCTGCCATGCAAGCTTCGGGTCCTCTGCTGGCTCCTACGGACCAGTTGACCCGGATAGCCGGAGTGAATCAGATCATCGCATCTGTCAGCCAGATTGCCGGTCCAGCTCTTGGTGCCATGCTGATAACCATATGGAAAATAGAATATGTACTCCTATTCGACGTGGCCGGAGCTTTGATAGCGGTAACATCACTTTTCTTTGTGCATATACCCAATCCTGAAAAGAAAGAAGGCAAAGAGAGGAATATTTTAAAGGAGATGAAAGAAGGAGTCTTGATTATACTTAGTAACAGGGGATTAAGTTGGGTTTTTCTTTACGATGTATCAGTCATGTTTTTCATCATCCCCATTAGTGTGTTATTTCCGCTGATGACCCTGGAATATTTCAATGGGACAGAATTCCAGGCCGGTATTATTGAAGCGATATGGAGTGTAGGAGCACTGGTAGGTGGCACTATCATGGGAGCAAAAGTTTACAAGATAAACCGTGTTGCATTAATCAATTGGATGTACCTTGTCTGCGGCCTCACTTTCCTGTTGACTGGTCTCTTGTCACCCGGCGGATTTGTTTGGTTTGCTGTACTGACAGCTATCGGAGGTGTTTCGGGCGCTGTTTACAACTCTGCCTTTACCGGATTGCTGCAAACCAAGATAGAACCCGGTGCACTTGGAAGAGTTTTCTCCATGTTTTTTACTTTCAGCTTTATACCGGCAATGTTAGGATTGATCGGGATTGGTTTTGTAGCCGACGGGTTAGGGCTCACCACCTCATTTATCCTTTCCGGAATCATCATCTTTCTAATAGGCATCGCCGCATTCCTTACTCCTGTCGCCATGCGACTCGACCGGCAGGGTTAAATTCTTGCTATATGCATAGGAGAGACCTACTTTTTCGAGAGCAACAAACACAAAATCAGTAAGCTTCGCGAAAGAGAAATTGCTCTTTCTCATTCTTTAGCCATCCAGTTTTCTAGGCTGATTTATCAAACAATTTGCATAAACCGGTAGAATAAAGGATGATTTATACGAGAAATGTTGTATATTTGTAGGAAGTGAACTCCAAAAAGACAGGTTATGATTATTACAATCGATAAATCGATGAAAAGCCAAGACATCGAAAAATTATTGCAGCATCTGAAACCGCATAAGTTATTTCCAGCCAAACGTTTTGTGGGAAAACTTAAATGGGGCGAAGATGCACTTGCATATCAGAAGCGAATAAGGGATGAGTGGGATTAGAGTATTGTGTGATACAAATCCGCTTATTTATTTGCTGGATGGCAATAACGAATTAGCGGATTTTCTAAATAACAAGCAGATACATATCTCTGTTATTACGGAACTCGAGTTGTTCGGCAAACCAAATTTGTCGGAAACTGATAGGCAAATTATTGAAACAATGCTCGAAAGTTGTTTTATTACTGAAATCAATCACGAAATAAAACAAATTTACAAATATATCAAGCAAAATTATACCCTAAAACTCCCCGATGCTGTTATTGCTGCTACAGCAATTAGTCTTGATATTCCGCTATTAACCTCTGATTACGATTTTCAAAAAATCCCCAATCTAAAACTGATCTACTGGCAGTTATAAATATCTCAAAGATAATAGTCTAATTTAAAAACATAGGCAAATTTTATCGGATACTTCCACGCGGCAGGCCTGGATAGTAAGCGCTTCCTGACCGGAAGTCTTGGGATCTTTCCCTTCACCGGAGGTGGAAAACCTTGCAGCGTTGATTCCCTGTTCCACGAGGTATTTCCTCACTGCCTCGATCCTTCTGAACGAGAGTCTGTCGGTGTAACCGGTGATCTCCATGTCGGTGGTATTGAATTCCTTGCAGTTAACCTTTGTATCTACAACGAAACACGGAATGCAGCTAATTTCTGGGACAAGTCCGAAATCGCCCCGTTAAGTGTATCTATCTCTTCAGGCGTAAACTGAACCGGTTTCCCATTCACCTCATTACCATTTATACGTTGACTAAGCCAACTTTTTGTTTTGTTAAAATAATTCTTTGCGATATACGATATACGATTCTCCTATTGCTTTCAATCGACGCAGGTCATTGTATGTTTCCACTTGTTCGTCCAGTGGCACTCTTACCCGCACGCAATTGGGCTTCGGCCAAAATAAAATACAGTTCCGATTTGCTCAGAAGATGTATCGGTTGTGAGCCTAAATCATACCATGCAGAAAAAGCCAAGCTACCATCTGCAACTTGCGCTATCTCCTCATTACCGGGCTCATAAGCCTCGTTCCTTCAACGCATAAGCTGTAGCTCTCCATTGATCAATATCCGCATATTGATGCGAAATAAAATTCCTCATACTATAAATCTGTTTCAAGGGATTTGAGGGTAATTTGAAAGCAATGAACTACTGGTTTTCCGATTAATTGCCAAAGCAGTTTCTCCAATAAACTAAATACGCATAAGGTTTGCGTCTAAAATAGTCATGCCCCATGGTGTAGATAAAAAATCATTCACAACATGAATATCTTTGCTTCTTTCTTGTATAATCCAATATATATTAAATATCACATCGTTACTATTGTTTCCGAAACAACTTATGTTGTTTGGATTCTATTCAATACCGATCATTCACCCACATCGACTTTTGCACAATGCTTTAATGAAACTATAGATAAATCTTGCATCGCAACTAAATAATAGTTACTTTTGTTGTAAAAACAACTCTATGGGTTCGCATGAAAAGTTATTAGAGCGGTTCTTAAGGCTTCCGAATGATTTCACGTGGGATGAATTGAAACGGTTGTTAAGCAAATACGGGTACAAGCAGTACAACAAGGGCAAAACATCGGGTTCCCGGGTTGTTTTTGAAAAAGAGGGTTCAAAGGTTTCACTTGACCTGCACAAGCCGCACCCTAAAAATATTCTGAAACCCTACCAGATGCGGGATGTATTGGATTTTTTAAAAAGAATTGAAATTATAAAAGAATAAAGTCATGGACAATATATTAAAATATAAGGATTTTATTGCCACTGTGAAATACAGTGACGAGGACGGGGCATTTATCGGGCGTATAGAAGGGATTGATTCCATCGTATCATTTGAAGGAGAGAGCGTGGAAGAATTAAAATTCTCTTTCCGGGAAGCCGTGGAAAGTTATCTTTCGTTTTGTAAACGAAAAGGTATTACAGAAGTACAAAAATCTTACACAGGGACGTTCAATGTAAGGATCAATTCCGATTTACACCGCAGGGCGGCAATGACTGCCAAGCAGAGCGGCAAGTCTTTAAATTCCTTTGTAAAGGAATCCATAGAACAGCGATTGGAGCATATTCATTGATTATTGATATTGTCATGTTTTCTTTTAGCCATACTGTCATTACTTTTATACATATTTTCCGGTTTAATCTTCCTGTAGTGACGGAAAGGATAATCAAAGATAAACTTCAATAAACCAAATAACGTCCTGTATAAATACTGTCAGACACCACAGTCCCGTCAGCAGTTTTAAATGCCAGATAAGTTTCTACCGCATCTCCCTTCCATGCTGGTGGTAATGACAAATTTGCCTTCGTGATTGCTCTTTTACCCGCATTGAGATCATACACGGATTCTCGCTTTAGTGGATTGTAAGCAAGCACCATGGCTATATCGTCTGACTTGGCATTTCCCTGCATACCGGCCTCCCAGTTAACCAGCAATTCATCCACCACAATTTCAGCAGAGGTGCCGGATACAGCACTTAGAGAACCTCTTGAAACAAGCACATTCGGATAATCCAATCCGACAACCTGATACTCCCCTTTCACGGCAAACTTCATATTGTAAGACATGGCCGCATTGAAAGCGGTCATCCTTCCATTAGCATGGGATTGAAAACCAATCCGGAGAAATGGAGTAATTGTCCTTAGAAAATCCATGGCGACCAAAAACCTGCTTCGCTGCTTAACCTGACTTTTCGTTTTGGGGTCATTCACTTTGGAAGGCATGCTTCTAATATAGTCAATGCCTTTCCACGATGCCCCAACAACATTCCCGACTTTACCGGAAAACCCTCCGAAAACACCTTTTTTTAATGTACCCATAGTATTTTTCTATTAATCATTAACATTATATGAACAAAGTAATAGATTTTCAATAGAATAAACAAATATTCGGGAATTATTTTACACATGTCAAATTCTTGTCTGACTTTAATATATAAGAAGATTAAAAGAGCGAGGTAAGAGCAAGATAAGAGTAAAGTAAGAGTAAAGGAGTTATGGATAGTCGCATCAATATAATTAAAGGCGTTCATCCCGGCAAACTGATAGAAAGGGAGTTGAAGAAAAAAATATTACCCAACTCCTTTTAGCAACGAA
>JAAYFR010000236.1 GCA_012728155.1 Bacteroidales bacterium
ATGCGATCCCTGAACAGGATATCTCGAGATTCAGGGTTCTATTAGCGCCGGGAATGGATTGTATTTCGGAGGAACAGGAGCATGTTTTGACACAATTTATCCGGAACGGCGGAACCCTGTTCCTTACAGGTGACGCCGGGACACTCACACCATTCGGCGAGATCAGAGATAAAAGAGCTTTCGGCGATATCCTTACCGAAAGCAAGCTTGCCGAAGCCGGAAAAGATAATTGGGTAGAAATGAAATATGGCAAAGGGAAGGTGGTATATGCAGCAGGCAAAAGCTTGATCAACGAATTCTGCCCTTCAATCAGGGAGACCGGAATGGTCTATCGCTTTGAACCCGATCCGAAAATGACTGCTCTCAATGAAAAAATATTGGAAAATACAATTGGAACAATGATGTTCAAACCCATATCTATTCCATCCCAAGTGCTTGTGACAGCATACAAGGACGATGCAAAGGGAAAAAATAGCCTGATGGTACATCTGCTGAATGCTACGGGAGTGAAAGTGAAACACGACGATAATGTTCCCCTACCCGATCCTGAATGGGAACCGATAAGGGAAGAGATGAGTTTTGAAATTACAATGCCCTCCCTCAAAAAAGCTTATTATGCCTCGCCTGACGCTGAGGGGCACAAAAAAGTAGACTTCCGGAAAACAGGGAAAAACCGGTATAAGGTCACCCTGCCGGCAGGAACTGTGGATAAGTATGGTATTGTCTATCTTCTTCAGAAATGATATATGAACCCCAACATCGTTCAAAATAATCTCTCTACTATGGATGCTACATTAAATTCGCTTAAAAAAGACTATTCACGACGTGACTTTATCAAAACGAATGTCTCCGCAGGAACCGCTGCAATGATAGGAATGAACTCATTCAATACTGTATTTGCCGGTCGTTCTACGAATAATGGCACACCGGCAATTTTAGGTGGCAAACCTCAAATAACCCAACATAGTTGGCCATCCTGGCCTATATGGAATCCCGCTACAGATGAAAAAAAACTGTTGGAAGTGATGCGCAGTGGCGTATGGTCCAGGAGCAAGCTTGCCACCGAGTTTGAAGAAAAATGGGCGCGGTTGATTGGGAGTAAGCGCTCCTTGGCGGTAGTTAACGGCACCAACGCGTTGAACACATCATTGGCCCAATTGGAAATTGGGTGGGGCGATGAAGTGCTGGTAACACCCTTCACGTTTATCGCTTCGGTATCGTGTATAGTGTTGAACGGGGCAATCCCTGTCTTTGTAGATATTGATCCGGATACATTCCAGATGGATCCGGATAAAATTGAGGAGAAGATAACACCGAATACCAGGGCTATTATGGCTGTTCATATTTATGGCTTGCCTTGTGATATGGAGAGGATTATGCAAATAGCTGAAAAACATGACCTCTTAGTCGTTGAGGATGCGTGTCAAGCATGGTTGGCCGAAATTAACGGAAAAAAAGTAGGAACCTTTGGAAACGCCGGCTGCTTCAGCTTCCAAAACTCAAAAAACATGCCAATGGGAGAAGGAGGTGCCATTGTCAGCGATGATGATGAGTTTATGGATAGATGCTACTCCTATCACAACTATGGCAATCCTCACGGTTCACTTGTCGGTCAGGAGAGTGCGGGTACTATGATGATAGGCACTAAACTGCGCATCTCGGAATATCAGGCTGCCATAGGATTGGTACAACTCGAACGTTTGCAGGAAGAGACAAAAAAGCGTAACGAAAATGCCGCTTACTTAAGATCACTCATTGAACCAATACCGGGAATCAAGCCCTATAGATTGTATGAAAATGTCACACAAGCCGCGTTTCATCTTTTCCCGTTCAGGTATATAAAAGAGGAGTTCAAAGGATTATCAAGGAGTAAATTTGTGGAGGCGCTTCAAGCTGAAGGAGTACCATGCGGAAGAGGTTACCGTGAACTGAACAAAATGCCCTTTCTGAAAAATGCATTTGAGAGCAAATATTTCCGGAAATTTTATCCAAAGGAGCGTTTGGATTACGCGAAATACGCTGAAGAAAACAATTGCCCGTTAAATGAAAAGCTTTGTAACGAAGAGGTGGTCAGGATTCCTCAAAACGTGCTTCTTGGTTCCAAATCAGACATGAAAAATATTGCTGACGCGTTTGAAAAAACTTTCCTCAACGCTGAGAATATAAAAAACAGAGGGTAATGAACAAAATAAGTAACACCGGCAATCATGAGTTTGTGAAATCCAGGATGCGTTCCATTGATGCGCTTCGTGGTTTTGATATGTTTTGGATTATGGGAATTGGAGTAGCAGTCACACAGTTCGCAACAATCCAAGACACCCCGTTTTGGGCACAATTTGCTCTGCAGTTTAGTCACCCCTACTGGGATGGATTTACTTTTTGGGACATGATTTTCCCGCTGTTTATGTTTATCTCTGGGTTAACTTCCCCATTTTCAATTGACAAACAGTTAGAAAGTGGCCGTTCCAGAAAGCAGATCGTATGGAAAATCGTCAAGCGGGGATTCATATTAATCCTGTTAGGTGTTATATTTAATACAAGAAGTCTCGAATTAAGGGACCTTTCGGAGTACCGTTACGCGAGTGTGTTAGGTAAAATTGGCGCAAGCTATGTCTTTGCAAACATCCTATATATCTACACCAAAGGAAAGATAAAGCCGATGATTTTCTGGTATTCCTTTTTGCTGATAGGATATTGGTTGCTGCTTAAATTTACTTCCGCTCCCGGTTTTCCTATGGGCGATCTCACCGAGGAGGGGAATTTTATGTCTTATTTCGACCGGCTGTTCCTTCCCGGTGTTTTATCTCGCGGGATTCATGACACAGTGGGTATGCTAAACATCATTACCGGAACTGCAACCACATTATCAGGAGTCATCGCCGGCTATTTCTTGAAGAAGCATCCGGCTACTCCCATCAAGAAGGTTATTTGGTTCCTGATAATAGGTGCGGGCATGATATTGCTTGCCCTTCTCTGGAGTATTGATTTCCCTGTCAACAAAAATCTTTGGTCAAGCTCATTCACACTATTGACAGGGGGTATAAGCCTCATTCTGTTTTCGTTATTCTACTATGTTATTGATGTGAAGGGATATTATAAGTGGTCGTTCTTTTTTACAGTTATAGGCATAAACTCAATTTTCATTTATGTATCTCCCATTTTCATCAATTACGCTTACACGGGCAACACGCTATTTAATTGGTTGGGGCAACTCTCCGGCGCCTATGCGGCACCTGTCCTGACCCTTTGCTCTGTATTGGTTAAATGGCTGCTTTTATACTTTATGTACAAGAAGAAAATATTTATAAAAATTTAAAATTTATCCGGGTGCCAATGAGGTTGACTACTTCATAATATCGCAGTTGTATATAAAGAATATCGCCTTGTTGTAAGAACTTAATAATGAATTTAATTGATAAATAATGAAATCAAAAACTACCAGAAGGAATTTTCTTATTCATAGCGCTGCTGTTTCTACAGTTGCGTTGGCTGCTCCCACTAAAGGATTCGCTTCAGTTTACAAACAGGAAAGCGATGATTTCACGTTAAACAAAAATCCACTGAAGCTTGGTTTAATGACCTATATGATTGGTGCCTCCTGGGATATGGAGACATTGATTGAGAATATGAAAGCAACTAATCTGAAACATGTTGAATTGCGTACAACCCATAAGCATGGGGTTGAAGTGAGCCTGAACAGACAACAACGGGATGAGGTCAAGAAGCGATTTGTCGATAACAACATCGCCATTAGCTTAGCCAGTGCTTTCTCGTATCATCACGAGGATCAAAAGGAATTAAAGCATCATATTGAATCAACCAAAGAGTATCTTCAGCTTGCGGCAGATATTGGTGCCGAAGGTGTGAGAGTGGTCCCAAACGCGGTACCCGATGAGGGAGATGAAAACAGAGAAAAGATATTGAAACAGATAGCAAGATCGGCATCGGAGTGTGCGGATGCAGGTTATAATCTTGGTGTGCAACTACGATTAGAAGAGCATGGTAAAGGGACAAACAATATTCCTGTGATCAAGCAAATATTAGATTTGGCTGATAACCCACACCTATACATAGTCTGGAATTGCATCAACAGTGATTATACCGGAGAGGGACTTCCAAAAGGATATAGAGGTATGAGCTTAGAGGGTCAGTTTAATCTCGTAAAAGAGAAGATTGGTTGTGTGCATATGCGTGAGCTATCTACAGACTATCCATGGAGAGAACTCTTTTCACTTCTTAGAAAATCGGGTTATAAAGGCTATTGTGACATTGAAGTAACCCCTGAAAGTTGCGAACCAATTAGATATTTGAATAATTATCATGCGTTGTTTCTCGCATTACAAAACGCACTTTAAAATATTAAACAATGGATAATTCAAGAAGAAGTTTTATAAAAAAATCTGTGCTGGGAACCACCTATATGGCTATGGGTGGCCTTGGAATGAGTGCAAAAAGTTATAATAATATTATTGGCTCCAACGAGAGGGTAAATGTAGCAATAATTGGTCTGGGACGCAGACTAAAATCCTTTGTTGAACCTATTGCTGATACAGGAAACAATGTAAAGTTGGCCTATCTCTGTGATGTAATGAAGAGCCAGAGGATAGAAGCCGCAGAGAGATTCTCTAAGGTTCTCTCATACAGTCCGGGTCTCGAGAATGATCTGCGCAAAATTCATGAGGACAAAGATGTAGATGCTATCATACACTTAACTCCTGATCATTGGCATACACCCGGAGCATGCTATGCGATGCAAGCAGGGAAACATGTCTTTGTTGAAAAACCATGTTGCCATAACCCCAGAGAGGGTAAAATGCTGCTTGAATTTCAAAAAAAATATAATAAAATAGTTCAGGTAGGTAATCAGGCTCGTTCTTCAGATACAATGATTGAAATTGTCAAGGAGATACACAACGGGTTAATTGGGGAGACTTATGAGGCAATCGCTTTTTACTCCAACAGTAGAGGGGAAGTCCCGGTTCAACAACCTGCGCCAATCCCTGAAGGGTTGGATTGGGAGCTGTTTCAAGGTCCTGCGCCAAGAAGGGAGTACACGTACAACACTTGGGATTATAACTGGCACTGGTACGACTGGACTTATGGCACAGCGGAATCAGGAAATAATATGATACACAGGTATGATTTGGCCAGGTGGGCAATGCAGTTGGATTTCCCTGAACAGGTTGAAGTAAAAGCAAAAAAGAATCACTTTTTAGAGGATGGTTGGACCATGTACGACACCATGAATTCTGTTTTCAGATTCCCCGGTAATAAAATTATTAAAGGTGACTGTAAAAGCAGAAACGGCTATAAAACGTATGGCTATGACAATGGGGTAATAATTTTCGGCACTAAGGGTTCCGCATACCTATCGATAGATAGATATAAAGTTTATGACCGCGATGGCAAATTAATCAAACAGGATGCTTCAACCCTGAATTCTGTTAACCTGCATTTCACCAACTTCATTGATTCAATTAGGGGTAAAGCAACAGTGAATTCACCGGTGGTGGAAGCAGAAAAAAGCACGCTGTTATGTCATCTTGCCAATATTTCCTATAGAATAGGGAAAAATTTTGATGTGGATAGTGAGACCGGAAAAATATATGACAGAGATGGCATGAAGTTATGGGGCAGAGAATATGAGCCTGGTTGGGAGCCCAAGCTTTGATCCTGTTTATACCTAATCGCCACTTATGGACTTGTCAAACATCAACTTTTGATTATGAAATGTAGAACTCGCATAAAGAAATATTTCGTCACTCTCTTTTCGATACTTTTATTCGTCGGCTGTGCTACTGGTGAAGAGTATGATTTTGCTGTTGAAGGGATTCATTATCTCGACAATAGCTTGGTAAGAATTAAAATTAAGGATGGAAAGATTCTCGACATCATAAAAATCAAGAACTTATCAGAAGAAAACAGAGGAGTAATC
>JAAYFR010000237.1 GCA_012728155.1 Bacteroidales bacterium
CTTTAATTCTACTCAGGTCACAAAATTATTTTTAATATATTAGAAAAATGCTTTAAAAGCGTAATTCTGTTTTCAAATAACGTCATATTGTATCCCGCCTGCTATATTTTTTGCGGTATTCAATGGGAGTACATCCTTTCAATTTCTTAAAAATTCGTGAAATATTTTTACAATCGTTAAATCCCGACTCCAATGCCAAATCGAATAGGGTTCTATCAGTAGATATCAGTAAATGGGCGAAATAATCGATTCTGCAGCGTATAATAAACTGATAAATAGAAGTTTTCATTTCATCCTTGAATTTTACTTCCAGATTACGCCTTGAAAGTGGAACCAATTCGGTGATCTCTTCAATATTGATATCGGTGATAAAGTTGTCTTCAATGAAATTAACTACCTGTGAGATATATTCATTTTCGATATTATATTTCTCAGTTGATTTTCGAAGTTCAAATCTTGTGGGGCGGATAACAATATTGAATGGATCTTTAATTTCCCCTTTGTTCATCCGGTCAATAAGTCTTCCTGCTTCATACCCACCCTTCTCCACATCCGTCACAATGGAAGAGATGGGAGGGTCGGACAAATTACAGATCAATTCGTCGTTATCTACCCCCAGCAGAGCGATCTCTTCGGGAATTCGGATATTATTGATCTTGCAGTATTGCGATATACGAAGTGCGAAATTGTCGTCACAGGCAAAGAGACCTACGGGCTTGGGTAGAGATAAAAGCCATTCATCAAGCTCTATGTGGCTACGACCCCACTCCTCACCATCCAAATTCTCACTTTCGAAATAGTGATAACTTCCACCTGCTTTTTCAACTTGAGTCCTGAATCCTTCTGCTCTTTCACGTGACCAGACCACCCCCTTGTTTCCATAGAAAGCGAAATGCCTGTATCGCCTTTTGATGAAAAATTGGGCCGCCATCTCCCCCGTGCCGAAATAATCACCGGTCAGGTTGGAGAAATAGGTGCTCCGCTCTTTATAATTTTGAAGTAGGATTGGAATATTCAGCGATTCCAGCAGATTGGTGCCTTCATGGTCCCAGCGTGCCACAATGGCGTCGGCTTTCCATTCTTTAGCCCACTCCACGATCCCCTCTTTGCCATACAGCGTTTTATAATAGGAGGGCAAGCGATAAAAGATCCAGGGGCCATGCTCTTTGGAGTATTGAATTAACCCTCTGAGCAATCGACGGCTGAACTCACTGGAATAATCAATCAGGATAAGTATTTTTAGCATAACAGTTACAAATCATACAATTAGTTTTTTCATTTAGTTCAATAGAATTGCTCGAATACCGAAAAAATCTATATTTTTTCCTCAAATATAAATGTTATTTTGATAAGATCAAATCTTTTTTTTAAAAAAAAGAGGCCCCCTCGGTCGAGAAGGCCTCTTTTGTATCGGTTAACGTGATATCAGTATTAAGGTAAAAAAGATTGTTTTAGGTTATCGATACAAAGATAGAATGCTATTTTGAATCTGCAAAATAAAAAAATATGTTATAAGACATATTTCTGTAACATATTTTTTAACGGCAATATCTATCCCTTAAGGGTATTAAGTGTGTAAATATTTGTTGTTTAGCCAATTATAGTTCATCCTTTTCTGGCTTGTTCTATGGAGCAAATCTTTAATTTTTTTAATGAAGAAAAGGTACAATAAAAAAGAGGATAAAATCAGCTGTTTTACCCTCTTTTTTCTTTTTTTTAAAAAATTATTTTCTGATGCCCAATTCTTTGATAATAGAACGATATCTTTCGATATCTGTGTCGATCAGATAATCGAGTAAACGACGGCGTTTCCCGACTAAAATTTTCAATGCTCTTTCGGTGCTATAATCTTTTTTGTTTGACTTGAGATGTCCAGTCAAATGCGAAATACGGTAGGAGAACAATGCTATCTGCGCTTCTGGTGAGCCAGTATCAGTGTTGGACTTCCCGTATTTGGCGAAGATTTCCTTCTTTTTAGCAGAATCTAAATACATACTGATTTGTGAATAATATAATTATAAAAAAACTTTTGGGTTGCAAAGGTACATCTAAATTCTCTAATTCCAAACAGTTTTAGTTTTTTATTTTTTTGGGAGATTCTCATTGTGCAACTTAACCTTTCGAGGTGGGATTGATATCCAGACCATCTGTTGTGTGGTGACCTCCCATCTTTTTTGATATCGGGCATCAAAGCGTCATTCATAACTCCCTTGGGCAGATAAGAAGAGTCTGGCGCAACCCTCTTGCGGGGGAGTATGAATTTTTTTCTGTTGGGGTTGCGATAGAGAGATTTTGGTGAGGAGAAGAGAGGGTGGCTGCGTAAAAAAGAGTACTATTTAGGAAAGTGAGTGAAGATTCTGGGAAAATCATGTAAATTTGTATCAAAATAATTCAAATAAAGAGGGAGATGGTGTATAGATACGATTTTCTGGTGATCGGTTCGGGTATTGCCGGAATGAGTTTCGCCCTGAAAGTGGCGAAACATGGAAGAGTGGCAATTGTTGCAAAAAACAGCCTCGAAGATGCCAACACATATTATGCACAAGGGGGAATTGCTTCCGTCACCAATCCGTGGGATAATTTCGAGAAGCATATTGCCGACACCTTGGATGCAGGGGCAGGCCTTTGCGATGTGGAGGTGGTGGAAAAAGTAGTACGTGAAGCACCGGCTCAAATCAGTGAATTGATAAGATGGGGAGTTGATTTCGATAAAGATGACAAAGGCAACTTCGATCTTCACCGGGAAGGGGGACATTCTGAATTTCGCATCCTGCATCATAAGGATAGTACAGGGGTAGAGATTCAGGTTAGTCTGATTGAGGCCATCCGAAAACATCCCAATATAGATGTGCTTGATAACCATTTTGCGATCGAAGTGCTGACGCAGCATCATCTGGGGCAGGTGGTCACAAGACATACCTCCGGTATTGAATGTTATGGGGCTTATATCCTCAATCAGGAGACCAATGAAATCGACACCTTTCTCGCCCGGGTCACCATGATGGCAACCGGCGGGATTGGCTGTATTTACCAGACCACCACCAACCCCCTGGTCGCTACAGGCGATGGAATTGCCATGGTGGCACGCGCCAAGGGAGAAATCAAAGGGATGGAATTTGTGCAATTTCATCCTACGGCATTGTATCATCCCGGTGCCCGCCCTTCCTTTCTTATTACGGAGGCGATGCGTGGCTATGGAGGGATATTGAAGCGACTCGATGGTGAGGAGTTTATGTATAAATATGATGAGCGCGGTTCGCTTGCCCCACGAGATATCGTAGCCCGCGCTATTGATACCGAGATGAAAGAAAAGGGATTCGACCATCTTTTTCTGGATGTAACCCATAAAGATCCTGCGGAGACCAAGAGGCATTTTCCCACCATTTATGAAAAATGTCTCTCCTATGGCATCGACATCACCAAGGATATGATTCCGGTGGCTCCGGCTGCCCATTATCTATGCGGGGGAATCATGGTAAATGGGGATGGAGAGACAAGTATCAGTCGCCTCTATGCTAATGGGGAGTGTGCCTGTACCGGCCTTCACGGGGCCAACCGGCTGGCTTCTAATTCTTTGATTGAGGCGGTGGTCTTTGCAGATGCCGCGGCGAAACATGCGATCCCTCTCTTCAGGCACTACCCCTTTCAGGAAGATATTCCATTGTGGAATGCGGAAGGGGTCACCTCCCCCGAAGAGATGGTGTTGATTACGCAGAGTTATAGGGAGGTGGGACAAATCATGTCGTCTTATGTAGGTATTGTCCGTTCCGATTTGCGTCTGCGAAGGGCGCTTGACCGGTTGGATATCCTGTTTCGGGAGACAGAGAATCTTTTCCAGCGTTCTGTGGTTTCGCGTGACATTTGTGAATTAAGGAATGTCATCAAAGTGGGGTATATGGTTATCAAACAGGCGATGGCCCGAAAAGAGAGCAGAGGATTGCACTATACCGTTGATTATCCCGATTCTAATCCCGATTCGGTGTTGTAGATCCCACCGCTCTTCGGGAATAACTCCAAAATTATTCCGTTGAGCGATCAATTACAATTCGTATCCATTAGGCGGATGAAATGGCAGAAAAATGAAAACGATTAATATAAACGGTAGGCTGATCGATTTGAGTACGCCTCGGGTGATGGGGATCGTGAATATTACTCCCGACTCTTTCTTCTCGGGGAGCAGGAAGGGATCTGATTCCGAAATTGTGGAGCGATGTGCCCAAATAGTGAGGGAGGGGGGCACAATGATTGATGTGGGTGCACAATCCACTTCACCTGACTCCCGTCTTCTCGATGCCAAGGAGGAGGCCGAACGGTTGATGCCCGCCCTGAAGCTGATTCGGAATGAATTTCCAGACCTCATTCTTTCGGTAGATACCTTCTATGCCGATGTGGCAAAAGAGGCTGTAGAAGAATATGGAGTGAACATCATCAATGATATTTCGGGAGGTGGGATGGATGAGCGGATGTTCCCGGTTGTGGGGCAGCTGAATGTCCCTTATATCCTGATGCATATGCGTGGCACGCCCCAAACGATGCAGCAGTTCACCCACTATGATCATTTTATCCAGGATCTGCTCTTCTATTTTTCTGAACGCAAGGCGAAACTGAATCAACTTGGAGTAAGTGATGTGATTATTGATCCCGGTTTCGGATTCAGCAAAACGATCTCCCAAAACTATGAATTGATGGCTAATCTGAAATATTTTCATATCTTTGAGGAACCTATCCTGGTAGGGATATCGCGTAAATCGATGATCTATAAGTTGCTTGACTCCACACCGGAGAAAAGCCTTAATGGGACATCCGTACTCAATACGGTAGCACTACTTTCCGGCACAGATATCCTGCGGGTACATGACGTGAAAGAGGCTGTAGAGTGTGTGAAGATCATCGAAAAGATACGAGAAACTGACACATAATTGAATATGTTTGCTCATTTTGGGATAAAAGATTTCATTGATGTAGTGCTGGTAGCACTACTCCTTTACTATCTGTTCAGGTTGGTGAAGATTTCGGGGATGCGCCCTCTCTTCCTCGGGATCCTGATTTTTATGGTGATCTGGATCCTGGTCTCAAGAGTATTTAATATGGTGTTGCTCGGATCAATCCTTGATCAGTTTGTCAGTGTGGGGCTTTTCTTACTGGTAATTCTCTTTCAGGATGAAATCCGACGTTTCCTGATGTCGCTCGGTTCCAAGAGGGGGTGGAATTTTATAATGAAGTTCTTCTTCCCAGGTGAGAAGCAGAAGAGTGATAAATCTTATCTGACCTCTATCGTGTTTGCTTGCATGAACATGTCAAAGACAAGCACCGGTGCATTGATTGCGATTCAGGGTGACCTCCACTTAGGACTGTATGAGCAGACCGGCGAGATTGTCAATGCCGATATATCGTCTCGCCTCATTGAAAATATATTTTTCAAAAATAGTCCGTTACATGACGGCGCCATGATTGTTGTGGGGAAAAAAATCAAAGCTGCGGGATGTATCTTACCCATCTCTCAAAATCCCAATATTCCCACCCATCTCGGATTGCGACATAGGGCGGGATTGGGAATATCTCAAGAGACCGATGCAAAGGTGATCATCGTCTCCGAAGAGAGAGGCAAGATCTCATTTGCTTCGCAAGGGAGACTTAAAATGAATATTTCCCCCGAAGACCTTCAGCGGTTGTTGATGGAAGAGTAATCTCACATGTAAAAATGATCCTAAAAGAACTTTCACTGATACATTATAAAAACCTAACCCAGGTAGATCTCAGTTTGTCTCCCAAGATGAACTGTTTTATTGGAGACAATGGGGTGGGGAAGACCAATCTGCTCGATGCTGTCTATTATCTCTCCTTCTGTAAGAGTTATACGAATCCGATCGATTCACAAATCATAAAACATGGCGAGGAGGTTTGTATGCTACAGGGGAGATATGAGGGTGAAGAGGAGGTGAAGGAGGAGATCTATTGTGC
>JAAYFR010000023.1 GCA_012728155.1 Bacteroidales bacterium
CCGGTGAAGTACGGGCTACCTCCTCGATATCCATCCCCCCCTCTTTGCTTAACATGAGAATAGTGGATTTCGATTTTCTGTCGATGACATAACTTGCATAATACTCTTTCTCATTGTTGCTTGCCTGACCTACCAGAATACGGTCGACTGTAAACCCTTTGATATCCATCCCCAGGATGGCAGCGGCATGTGTGCGCAATTCCACCTCTCCATTGGCCAGTTTCACACCGCCGGCTTTTCCCCTGCCTCCGGTATGCACCTGCGCTTTGATCATTACTTTTTGTGAATCTAACTGGCTGTAGGTCTTGACTGCATCATCCACCGAACGGCATAAGATACTCCGGTCGACAGGTATTCCATAAGTAGCAAATAGCTCTTTTGCCTGATATTCATGAATTTTCATGGGCCTTCTTCTGTAAAAATTATGTAATGAGTAGAAATCGTTCTAAATCTAAAAAGATTTTTTCAAAAAAACATTTCTCAAAATGGAGAACGCTTCATCACATTAAATTGTTTGAAAGAAGAGTGTTTTTTGTCGCGTTAAATATCGATATCCTCGATAGAAATAATTTTCTTGGAAATAGCATAGATGGTAAGTCCTGATTGGCTGCGGATTCCTGTTTTCATCGAAATGTTCTTTCTGTGCCTTACCACAGTATGGATACTGATATTGAGCGCATCGGCAATTTCCTTGTTCAACATTCCGTTGACAAGGCCGGTCAACACTTCGATCTCTCTTTTGGTGAGGTTTTCTTCACCTCCTTTTTCGTTGGGCTGGGATTGACTCTTCTGATCGAGTTTCTGGAGTAGTTGTACAATATGTTCGGTTGAGTCGTAAAGGGTAAAAGTGATGTCGATCAGTGTCGACGGTTTATGCATCATCCCGAAGTCAATGCCGGCAATGGCCATGGAGGGATAACGCCTCCTAATCTTCTGGATCTCCTTCTCCCGGTTTACAAATTGCACCGGATTAGCGATTAATATGTCGATAGGTTGGTTGTCAAGGAGCTCGGTTAAATCATCCAGCGCATCCAACCTGTGGACGCGACAATCCATGTCCGACTGGTAAAGAACCGTTTGTATCCCTTCGCAGATGATTTTCGAAGACTCTAAGATAGCAATATGGAGTCGGCCGGACTTAATCATCCCTGCTCCCTTTCAATATCTATTCCCGACGGAATTAGAATGGTCTCTTCTATCAAGGAGTGGATATAGAGATCGAATTCAAGTTCATAAAGCGACATGAACAACTTACGGCGCAGGTCGAGATCATTATCGATCTTTATATATTTAAGGAGCAGATTTTTGAGATCCTTCAGTTTCAACTCTATGTCGGTATGATGATCGCTATATTCTTTGGAGGAATAGATTTCCCGCCGGTTATCTTGTTCTCCATTGCCTAAAAGTGTAATGAAGTATGGAAAAGCCACTTCATCTTCGTAAGCGAGATGTTCCCTCACCTCTGAAAAATATTCGTTAAAGAACTTTTCCAACAACTTCAATTCTTTCTCGGGATGGTTTTCCTGAAGCTGACGGATATAATCGCTGATTTGGGGATATTTATCGAATCGGTAATAATCATGGCTACTTTTCAAAAAATCGATTACCTGAAGCATATCCTTCCGCGTGAAGGGGCGTTCACCTCTAATGCCAGAACCGTTATAAAGATTGGCAATGCTGATAAATAGCTGCTCACTTATACCGTATTGGTTGCAAAGTTGCAGCACGGTATGATCACTCACCCGGAAGTCGATGCTAAAATGTTGCAGCATAAGTAACAGATAAGGATTTCCGTCAATCAGGTCTGCCATTTTCATATATGGCTTTACTCTTATCTTTGAAGAATGATACATACTGTAAAAGTGATGAATATTACGACATAGTGGTGCAAAAATAGTGAATAGCGAGAGAAAAAACAAGCTTGATTGAATTATTCTGCCGTTCTCTCCTATATCCACTATGAACAATAAAAATGGCATTAATTGAGCATGGTCCTATGTAAATAGATGATCGTCGGCCTGATTTTTTGAAAAATGATGTTTTATTCCCGATTTTTTCGTATTATTGCGCTCCAAAATTTAAAAAGAGATGTTCGATTTTCAAAGTTTGCTGGTCCGACGGCGTAGTATCAGGAAGTTCACTGAAGAGCTGTTGTCACCCGATGAGATCCGAAAAATTATGGAAGCGGCACTACTTTCTCCTACTTCAAAAAACAAACACTCATGGGAGTTTATTGCGGTGGAGGAGAACGAGATGCTGTCGAAATTATCGGTTTGTAAACCGGGTAGCGCTTCGTTTATTGCCGATGCTGTATTGGCGGTCGTGGGGCTGGGGAATCCGTTGGTTAGCGATGCATGGATAGAAGATGCCTCCATTGCTGCCATCAACATGCAGTTGCAGGCCGAAGAGCTGGGTATAGGCAGTTGCTGGGTGCAGGTGAGGAACCGCAATTATTCCGATACGATCACTGCCGGTGAATATATCAGTGACCTGCTGGATATTCCCATGCCGGTAGAGGTGTTGTGTGTGATTGCCTTCGGTAAGAAAGAGAAGGAAAGAACCCCTGCCGATACGGAAAATCTTCTTTGGGAGAAACTGCACATCGGAAAATATTAATTTATTTTGCCAATCCCGACATATCGGGACGAGTAGTGGCAATCCCTATAAATCTGGGACAACTTGTCCCGAGCTTCGGGAAGAAGTGCCAATGGGTTGTTGGTAATGAATAGTCACTAATTTTCAAATCTCATGATAGATTTCTCCAAAATACCCTCTCCCTGTTTTGTGATGGAAGAGGAGCTGCTTCGCCGAAATCTGCGGTTGATCCGATCGGTGCAGGACCGTGCAGGGGTGCAGATTATTTTGGCTTTCAAGGCATTTGCTCTCTGGAAGTCGTTTCCCATCATACGGGAGTATATAGCCCATTCTACTGCCAGTTCCGTTGCGGAAGCGCAGTTGGCTTTCGAAGAGATGGGCAGTCCGGCCCATACCTATGCACCCGCCTATACCGACAGTGATTTCCCCTCTTTCCTGAAATATAGCAGCCATATCACCTTTAACTCGCTTTCGCAGTTCGAGCGCTTCTATCCACAGCTACAAGCGTCAGAAAAAAAAATAGAGTGTGGAATAAGGATTAATCCGGAGTTTTCGGTAGTAGAGACCGATCTCTATAATCCCAGTGCTCCCGGTTCACGACTGGGAGTTACTGCCGACAAAATTGGAACAGCGTTGCCTGAAGGTGTCACCGGGTTGCATCTGCATAATCTGTGTGAGAATAATTCTTACGACCTGGAGAAGACATTGGAAGTGGTGGAGCAGAAGTTCGGACATCTTTTCGTTCAGGTGAAGTGGCTCAATCTTGGTGGCGGGCACCTGATAACGCATAAGGAGTATGATGTGGAGCACCTGATAGGGGTGCTGACCGGTGTAAAGAATCGCTATCCTCATCTGCAGATTATCTTGGAACCGGGTAGTGCCTTCGCGTGGGAGACCGGCGTATTGGTGGCTACGGTGGCAGATATAGTGGAAAACGGGGGGATAAAGACCGCCATGCTCAATGTCTCCTTTGCCTGTCATATGCC
>JAAYFR010000238.1 GCA_012728155.1 Bacteroidales bacterium
GTCTGACCAAAGGGACTGTCTGAAATAGCCTCTCGGTTTGATGAATCCTCCGAAGTCGAGCAGACCTGAATAAAAGCCTCTCGAGGGCCAACGACCCGATTCCCCGAGATAATCAATTCCAGTCCAGAGGAATTGTCCGAAGATATGTTCCTTGTCACGTGTGGCCTTCCATGCAGCCATGTCGTGCCTGTTTTCACTTCCATAAATAACAACGTGTCACTAAGTTTGCGGGAAGGATTCAAAGAGTGGGTGAAGTTCGGATTGACAGCTTTTCTGGAGTATGATCTGCGCAATTATTCGATGAAGGATAGTGTGGGACCGGGCATGATGAATCACCGTGAAAGCGCTGTTACCTTGGGTGGCGTACTCAATAAGCAGCAGGGGGACAATCTCCTGTTTAATATCCGTGCCGATCTGGGAGTATTGGGAGCGAACCTGGGTGAGTTCAGGGCGATGGGAGATGTGGAGACAGGTTTTAATATTGCCGGAAAACGGACAACCTTGTCGGCGAATGCCTACATCAAGAATCTGAAACCTAAATATTTGGAAGAGAACTATTACTCAAAATACTTCCGATGGAACCATAATTTGGGTGATATCCGCAGGGTTTACGTAGGAGGCAAACTGCATATACCGTTTACAAATACCGGATTAAGTGCCGGGGTGGAGAACGTGCAGAACTACATCTATTATAACGGTGAACGGCAAATTGCCCAGGAGGGTGGCAGTGTACAACTGTTGACTGTACGTGTGGACCAGAACCTGCATTTTGGCATATTCAACTGGGATAATCAGGTGGTGTATCAGACTTCGAGCAATCAGGAAGTAATTCCCGTGCCGGCACTCAGTATTTATTCCAATATCTATCTCAAGACGAAAATTGTGAACGAACTCACCTTGCAACTGGGAGTGGATGCGCACTATCATACTGAGTATTTTGTACCCGGTTATGAGCCGGCACTGTTGCAGTTTTATAATCAGCGTGAAAAGGAGATCGGAAATTATCCTATAGCTACTGCCTATGTCAATATGCACCTGAAACAGACCCGTTTTTATGTGATGTACTATAATGCGGCTTCACAGTTTATGAATCCGAAAGAATATTTTTCATTGCCCGGTTATCCGGTCAATCCCGCCATCTTCAGGTTTGGAGTTTCAGTGAATTTACATAATTAATTTTTCTCAGTTTGCAGTACCGAAAACGTTTATATCTCTATCTTCTTCTGCTGCTGATCGCCGTAGCGATGATGATACTGCTCAGGACGGGAGTCAAAGGTTCGCGGGCGACATTTCTGCTTCCGCGTGATTATCATGAGATCATGTTGTCGGGCGAATTGAATGTCGTGACCGATTACAATAGCATCGGATTGTATGTTTCAGGAGATTCGTTGCAAGGTTTTCAGCGGGAGATGCTCCTTGCGTTGGAGAAAGAGTGGGGGATCAAGGTGAATCTCTTTCTTGAGAATAGTCTTGATGAGAATCTGGCGGGTTTGCAGACGAGGCGGTACGATTTGGTCGCTCGTAATATCCCGGTCAATACAGAGTTGAAAGATACCTTTGCCTTCACCCATCCTATCACGCTGAACAAGCAGGTGCTGATACAGCGAAAACAAGAATACAACGACAGTATAGAGCCGATACGCCAGCACCTCGACCTGGCAGGAAAAACCATTTATGTGGCAGATGATTCGCCTGCTATCCTTCGACTGAATAATCTTTCCCATGAGATAGGAGATACCATTTTTATTGTGGAAGATCCCACTTATGAAGCGGAACAGCTGGTGATGATGGTGGCTTCCGGCGATATAGACTTTACGGTGTGCGATGAAAAAATGGCCATGCGACTGGCAAAGCTCTTGCCGGAAATAGATATCGAGACTGATATCAGTTTCACCCAATTGGAGTCGTGGGCGGTACGAAAAGAGTCTCCACTGTTGCTGGACAGCCTGAACAGTTGGCTCGACCGGTTTAAAACAACGACCGCATTCAGCCGGATTTACCGGAAATATTACTAACCCAAATAGCCGCCCCCTTTTGTGAGGCGGCTA
>JAAYFR010000239.1 GCA_012728155.1 Bacteroidales bacterium
CCCCCAATCCAGTAAGTTTTTGCACCCTTTGATGGATTGCCGCACCCGAAACGCCACATGCACGTGCCACTTCCAGAAAAGGGATTCGTGCGTTATCCACGATCATCCTGAGGATATTTTCATCCAGCTCGTCTAATTCATGAAAGGCCATAGATCTTGTTTAAATTGAATATTATCCGTGTAGTTGATGTATTACCAGTCCCGAACGTAACTTCGGCTCAAACCATGTAGTTTTGGGAGGCATGATATTACCGGTATCGGCAATATCCATTAATTGTTTCATCGAGACGGGATACAAGGCAATGGCAAGCGCCATTTCGCCACTATCCACCCTTTTCTTTAGCTCATCCAAACCGCGAATACCACCAACAAAATCAATTCGTTTATCACTGCGAAGATCTTTTATACCCAGTATCTCATCCAATATCAGGGTGGAAGTGATGGTCACATCCAATTGACCGATGGGGTCATCATCGTTGTATGTGCCCGGTTTAGCCGTCACACTAAACGAACGCCCGTCGAGATAGATCGAGAATTGATGAAGATTTTGCGGCCTCTCTATTTCCGATCCGGTGGGCTCCACCACGAAGTTTTTCTCCAGTTTTTGAATGAATTCGTCGGGAGTGAGTCCATTCAGCTCTTTCACTACCCGGTTATAGTCGATAATGGTCAGTTGACTATCGGGGAAACAGACGGCCATAAAAAAATTGTATTCCTCATCCCCCTTATGGTTGGGATTCTTCTTTGCTTTCTCGGCTCCTACCAAAGCAGCCGCAGCAGAGCGGTGATGTCCATCGGCGATATACATTGCAGGAATAGAATCGAATAGCTCGGTAATGCTGCGGATATCTTCATCATCAGATATCAACCAGAAGTGGTGCCCCACTCCATCGACCGAGACAAAGTCAAATTCCGGTTCACCTGCGGCAACTTTTTCCATAATCTTACTTAACCCCCTATTATCGGGGTAAGCAAAGAAGACCGGTTCCATATTGGCATCGGTAACCCGCACATGCTTCATACGATCCTCTTCCTTGTCTCGACGTGTCAGCTCATGCTTTTTGATTTTTCCGGTCATATAATCCTCCACGTAAGCACCTACTACCAATCCGTACTGGGTCTTGCCGTTCATCGTTTGTGCATAGAGATAGTACATCTCCTTGTCATCCTGTACCAACCACCCATTTTTCCGGAATAAGTCCAGATTTTCGGCAGCTTTCTCATATACATCGGCATCATGTTCCTCTTTTCCCACCGGGAAATCAATCTCCGGCTTGATGATACGGTACAATGACTTCTCATTCCCTTCGGCCTCTTTACGGGCCTCTTCTGAATTCAGCACATCGTACGGGCGCGACGCCACCTCTCTCACAAATGCTTTTGGCGGGCGAATGCCCTTAAAAGGTTTTACTTTCATTTTATATTTTTTTGAAGGATTTTAGATGCAAATATAGCTGTTTTCTCCCGAATAACAGAACATCAGAGAGCCATTTAAGAAAAAACTGTTATATTTGTTTTGGGAAACAGAGGCCAATGTCAGGCTGACCTTATCAACTTATAACAAGACTTTCACGAGACAATAGACAGAAGTAATATGATACAGATTCACGAAAACAAACTTATTGAAGCTGCCGAAACAGGGATGGACGAATTCCTGAAGGTATTTACCGAAGCTTATCTTAATGCGTTGGGCGGGGATATCACCGCAGAGAATATGGATCGATTGAACGGATACCAGCATACACTTTTGGCATTGCGTTTTTTCAGCGAAGAGGTGAATGAGGGTGGATTTGTACAGCTCATTCAAAATGGCTTCGGAGGATATATTTTCGACAATCCGGTTGCCAAGGCGCTGAAACAGATGGGTGCAAAAGGGTTCTCAAAAATTCTTTATAAAGCCAAAGAGATTTATGACGCCCACCGCACCGAATTGGAACGGGAAACTACGGAGGAGGAGTTCACCGCATTGTATGTCGATTTTGAGCAATTTGATGAACTGGAGGAGAAATTTTTTTATATCGAAGAGGAAGAGACCTCTATAATCGCGCAATATGTCGATGAAAATCTAGAAGATTTCGGGGAAATAGTAAAATGATCTCTCACAGCCTGATTGCCGTTCAAAGATAAAATCCCTATTTTTGCACTACAGCATTCAGCTTCTCTTGAGATTCATAGAATGTAAGGCAATTGATTACCACAATTTCATGCATTCTTTCGGGTTATATTATATTCAATCAAAAAATCTAAGCGGTAAATGGCTGCTAAAAAGAGATTTTCATTTCAAGACAAAATACTTTTTGACGATTTCTTTCATCGCTATTATCAGTTGTTATGCTACTTTGCATTTACTTATCTGAATAATAAAGAGAATGCGGAAGACATCGTCCAAAGTGTGTTTACCTCATTATGGACGACCAACACTACATTTACGGACGAAGAACATGCTAAATTATTTCTCTATAAATCCATCAAAAATGCATGTATCAATGAATTGAAAAGAGAATCGTTGAAACAGAATGTGCTGAACAATATCTTACAACAAGAGACGGAAATAGATGATGAAGAGACTGCAATGGCTATTATTCGGACCGAGATTTATGAGAAAATCCTTCGAGCTATAAATGATCTACCTCCTAAATGTGGCAAGATTTTTCGATTAGCATATATAGAATCTCTGAAAAATGAAGAAATCGCTACCCATCTCTCCCTAAGTATACATACTGTAAAAGCACAAAAGATGAATGCAAAAAAAATATTAAGGGAAAAATTAAAGGGTTTGTATCCCAGCTCACTTATTTTCCTATGTTTCGAGTTCATCAACTAAATATCTGTCTCTTCGTCATCTCCAATAGGTTATCCTCCTCCCAAATCAGATTTGGGAAGTGGTGAAAAGCCCTTATCGTGCTATAAGTAGTTTAGGGAAAACTGAAATGGCAATCATATGGTTTGCCGGATTTCTCCTGTCACATATTTTTTGCCAAAAAATCCCTGAGGGGATAGAATTACACAAGAATTCGCAATACTATGTTAAAAACAGTC
>JAAYFR010000240.1 GCA_012728155.1 Bacteroidales bacterium
ACCTCTACTCTTAATCTTCTTACTTAGGCACTTAACCGATCAGGTGCTAAAAGATGTGTCCTTTTGCCAATCCCCCTTCTCCTGTCTCTTTATAAAGCGAAGGCAGGTCGTGTCCGGTTTCTTTCATCACATTCACTACACGGTCGAATGAAACACGATGGATGCCGTCGGTGAATGAAGAGTAGAGATTGGCGTCGAGTGCCCTTGCGGCGGCATAGGCATTCCGTTCGATGCAGGGAATCTGTACCAGCCCACATACCGGATCACAAGTCATACCCAGATGGTGTTCCAGTCCCATTTCGGCAGCATATTCTATCTGGGCCGGGCTTCCTCCGAAAAGTTGGCTGGCTGCAGCGGCAGCCATTGCACAGGCAACTCCTACCTCTCCCTGACATCCCACTTCGGCACCGGAGATAGAGGCATTCTCTTTTACTATGTTACCAACCAGACCGGCAGTAGCCAGTGCCCGGAGCATCCTGTTCTTGCTGAAACCGCGGCTCTCTTCAAGATGATACAACACAGCCGGAATTACGCCACAGGAACCGCAGGTAGGTGCCGTGACGATCTTGCCGCCCGAAGCGTTCTCCTCCGATACGGCTAAGGCATAGGCAAATACCTTCCCCCGTGATTGCAATGAGGCTTTGTAGCCTTTCGCCTTGATGAAATAGCTTGCCGCCTTGCGGTGCAGGCTCAACGGGCCGGGGAGTACCCCCTCATTGTCGAGCCCCCTTTCCACGGCAGCTTTCATCACCTCCCATACCTCCGCGAGAAAGTCCCAAATCTCTTTGCCTTCATGTTCTTCCACATATTCCCAGTAGCTTTTGCCGCTTTTTTCACACCACTCCATTATCGCTGTCATGGTGGTCATCGGGTAGATATCTTTTCCTTCATCTGCCTTGATACCGATGGTCTTTTCTCCGTCGGAAATCTTTCCGCCACCCACACTATACACCGTTTGGAAATTTATTATCTTACCCTCTTCGTTATACGCCTCCAGTTTCAGTGCATTGGGATGGTAGGGAAGGTATCTCTTGGGCAACCATTCAATGGTAGTGGGTGCTACCGGTTCCATTACGCTCAGTATAGCTTCATCGGTCAAGTGTCCTTTTCCGGTAGCAGCAAGGCTCCCATAAAGTGTAACGACAAATTTTTTTGCTTCCGGATGCGCTTCGGCAAACAGGGCTGCTGCTTTTTTTGGTCCCATGGTGTGGCTGCTCGAAGGGCCATTCCCTACACGGTATAATTCTCTGATCGATTGCATAAAATGATGTACTATAAAGTTCCTGTAAAGCCTTTACAAAGTTAGAATTTCTTTTGATAAAAGAAAAGTAATTGATCATACAGAGTAATGATTGAGTCAATTCCCAATTTTACTCGATCAACCCCACATCGATGTTGCTAATCAATAAGGGAAAAGGTTTCAAAATATAAATGTTTTCCTTCTCGAAATATTTACTATTTTTGACGGTGAAATAGACAAAAAATTAGAAGTTAAAAAAAAGAGAATGAGTGCGAAGAGAAAATATTATTTTGAGATTGAGGCGCAGGATATCGATTTTCGAAGTCGAGTTTCGTTAAAATCCCTCACCAATATGGTGTTGATCACAGCAGGTAAGAATGCTTCAGAAAATGGTTTCGGACTACTGGAGTTGCAGACGGAGCGTTATACTTGGGTGCTATCACGTCTGGTTATCGATATGGAACGGATGCCGACCGAGAAAGATTCACTTTCCATAGAAACATGGATAGAACATATAGGAACTGCCTTCACTACCCGTAATTTTCAATTGAGGGATGCTGCCGGAACGGTGATAGGATACGCCAAATCCACATGGGCGATCATAGATATGTCTACGCGGCGCAGCGTACGGTTAGATAGTATCCCTTCGATGGGGCAGTTCGTGGTGGAGGAGAGTGTGCCGGTGGATGAACCGCACAGGATTGCCGCCGTGGAAGGGGAAGTGGCCAATATTTTTACCGCAAAATACAGCGATATAGATATCAATAATCATGTCAACAGCCTTAACTATGTGCAATGGTTGTCGGACTGTTTCTCACTCGATTTTTACCGCGAACACTTTATCCGTCGTTTTGAAATCAATTTTCTGAAAGAGATTACATGGGGTGACAATGGGAAGGTACACCGTCAGAGGATAGCCCCGGGTGATTATCTTTTTCAGATAGAGACAAAAGAGAAAGGTCCCGCCTGCCGTGCACGGATTCTGTTTGGAAAATTTTAATGGATGAGATTTGGCTTTGCGAGCGTTGCACGGATCTCACCCCGTTATGTACTCCGTGCCGTTATTTGCACTTCACTTCGTCTGTTTATTTCTTTCCCCCGAAATTAAATACCACAGGAATTGCCGCAGGCGATTTAATGACGCTGTTGCCTACAGTTAGTTTGGGCCATAGTTTCACGCTAACCGACGTTTCGTTGGGAGTGATTCCCAGAAAAGCACTCATCTCATTGGCGACCCGTTGTTGGGAATAACGGTTTATTAAATTCTTCAAGTCCACGCTAATGGGGACAGGAACCACTTTGGTTTCTCCCGGTTCAATACGGATGGGAATATCCATCTTTCCTTCCACAAATTCCATCTCATTGATTTGGATGGCATAATCGAGTGCATCAAGGAAAGCGGCGGCATTGTTGGGATTGGTCACATCCATATTGAGGGTCATACTGAACGGAATGTTTTGCATGGAGGCACCTCCGGCCAGTGCAGTGGCTATTGAAGCCAATTTTGATACTGAGATGGTGGAAGCGTTCCCTAAATTTATTCCAGCTAATTGAATGTTTTCCAATGAATGATAACGGTATTCGCTTTGCGATAGTTGGTAGGCTCCTCCAATTTTACTAATTATGTCGCAGCCGCTAAATAGAAGGGTGATACCAAGGAGCAGGATTGTTTTCTTCATAAGATTGATTGTTTAAATATTATTTAATCGTCACCATGGTCGCTCCATAGCCGTATTCACGGAAAGAGGCGTCCTGGTAAAAACATTTTGGATAATTCTTTTTCAACTCTTTGATCATGGCATTTCTTAGTACGCCATCTCCTTTACCATGGATAAATACAATTTTATGATTTTTACGATGAATATGCTTATTCATTATTTCGTTGAACTTATTCAACTGGTATTCCAGCATTTCAGCGTTGTCCATCCCGGCAGTGGTATCGAGCAGCTCGTTAATGTGAAGGTCTATTACGGTTGATGCCTCCTTTTTGGGTCTCTCGATCCGCGCTCTCTGTGGACGGTTATCCACTCTTTTTTTCTCTTTCATCGCCTGTTCCAACTCTCCTGCAGAAATGTGAAGCTTGTCTTCTGGCATATCATTTCGCATGATGAAACAGGTAAGAGCATCCTCTTCGAAATAATCGTTTTCATGAAAGCTGTGTAGTTTATAAAACTTTACCGTGTCGATCCGCAATTCCACTGAACAGGGAGGCTTGGGAGTGAACGGTTTCTTCCGTTTGAAAGCGATGAATTGTACGGTTATCTTCTCTATCTCATTCAGGTCTTCTTTTTCGATCTCTTCTAAAAATATTTTGGTATTGGGCTCTACAAGGCCGCTATGACGGGTTGTAGAAGAATCTCCTTCACGACTCATATAATTGAAAGAGAGATAGTAATTACTGTCGTTTACGAAATAACATTCGTAAGATGTGGACGACAGGTTCTTTATGTCTATGGGAAGCCATGCCAGGCAGACAGTAATCCTCTCACCATCCGGAGTCTCTTCCGGGAGTTCTTCTTTTTCGGACTCACCCGGATCTTCCGAAACATTGGTTTTAGAGGTAACATTTCTTTTATCCTGAAAAACTTCTTCCTCTTCGGTCGACAGTTTGAGCTTTTCGTTATTTGCCGGTTGTATCACGATACATTCCGATATCAGTACAGGCACGTCGAATCCATGTTCATCTTCCACAATTGCAATCTGCCGATTCTGAAACCCTTTTACCACCCCTCCCCCTACTGTGTTGAGGAAACGGACTGTATCGCCTATTGTCAATTTAGTCATCTACTTTTTTGTTATACGTTGCAAAGTTGATTATTTTTGCGGAAAAAACAATGCTTTTGATGGAAAAAGTGGGAAGTTGGGAAGATGCTTATGTGGAGAAGTGAAAAGGAGGGAAGGTTTGAGAGGAGAAGTTAAGAAATGTTTTTAATGAGACAATAAGGACCATATGCAAAAAGAAAATATAGGCAAACTGAAAATAGCACAATATAATTATCATCTGCCTGACGATAGAATCGCAAAATACCCCCTTGAAAAGAGAGATGCATCTAAATTATTGGTCTATAACGGTACAGACATTACCACTTCCCGATTCGGTAAATTGACGGAATTGATTCCCGAAGGGAGCTTGCTTTTATTCAATAATACCCGGGTAATTCATGCTCGGTTGCTATTTCAGAAGGAGACTGGTGCTCAAGTTGAAATATTTTGCCTTTCGCCCCATTTCCCCGCCGACTATGTGGAGAATTTCCAGCAACGTGGACATTGTTTCTGGAATTGTATGATAGGGAATGCAAAACGCTGGAAGGGGGGGGAGTTGCAGATGCAGATACCTGCCAATGAGGGTTTTGTGATTCTGAAGGCTGAAAAGGTAGCTATGTCAGGGAATGAGACGGTGGTGCAATTTTCTTGGAACAATGAGGAGTTCTCTTTTTCGGAGCTGTTGGAAATTGCCGGAAAGCTGCCTATCCCTCCCTACCTAAATCGCCCTTCGGAAGTGAAAGACGACGAGACCTATCAAACAGTCTATTCCCGCTCCGAAGGTTCTGTGGCAGCACCCACGGCAGGATTACACTTTACAGAAGAGGTGATGGGAGCACTTCATGAAAAGGGAATCAAGATGGTGGAAGTGACCCTCCATGTGGGAGCAGGCACTTTTAAACCGGTGAAGAGTGATACTATTTCAGGCCACGAGATGCATACCGAGTTTATCTCGGTGTCGAAAGAGACGATTGAAGAGTTGTTGCACCATTCTGGTAAAGTTATAGTGGTGGGAACCACATCAATGCGTACGGTGGAAAGCCTGTATTATATTGGAAGAAAACTATCCGGAGGCACCGATATCTCTCTCGCTGAGTTGTATGTGAAGCAGTGGGAACCATACGACGATACTGCAGAGATCGCGCCACGACAGGCACTACGCAATATTTTACACTATCTCGAAGAGACCGGGCAGCAGCAGCTTATCTCTTCTACGCAACTAATGATTGCTCCCGGTTACAGATTTCACTATCCCGATGCAATTATTACCAATTTTCACCAGCCTCAGAGTACATTGTTGCTTCTTATCTCCGCTTTCGTAGGTGATGATTGGCGGAAGATATACGATTATGCCTTGGAAAACAATTATCGGTTTCTGAGTTATGGCGATAGTTCTTTGTTATATAAAGAGCAAAGTGGGGACTAAAAAGGGTAAATACCCTCTTTTTTTACTAAAATCTTTGTTGAATTCGGATTTATGCCCTCTTTTTTTTGTATTATTGCATTGTAAAATAATCAAACGTTTTCGTTAGACAGTAAGAATTGAAAATAACTGATGGTATGAAAGCCGCTCATCAGACAAATATTTCAATTGAGTGGGTAGCTAAAATTGTTCGTATATTCGCCATAATCATAGTTAGTATTATATTGTTGAATGTAATACTTTTTATTGTATTCACTATCCCTGCGGTACAGAAGGGGGTGGCTGACGTGGCATTGGAGAAATTTAGGCCACTCATTGGTTCCAGGATCGATTTGGAGAGTATCCGTATGCGTCTTTTTAATACCGTGGAACTCGATGGAATTTATGTGGAAGATCTGCAACAGGATACTTTGCTTTATGTCGGTAAAATAGCAGTCCGCATACATCCTCTGGATCTCTTGAGAAATAAGGTGACGGTACAGAAGGCGGGAATTGAAAATTTTACAGCCAATGTGCATCGCGCATCACCCGATGATCCTTTTAATTTTCAGTTTATTGTAGATGCCTTTGCCAAAGAGGACACCATAAAAGTGGAGAAAGAGAAAAAACCGTGGCATATTAGCGCTCATGAAGTGATCCTGAAAAACGGGAAGCTCCGGTATAATATTCATTCTGTTGAAGAGAGTCCGGGAACCTTTAATGTGAGCCATATAGATCTGGATGGGTTTAATTTTAAAGGGAAACTGGATTTTCTGAATCTGGGAGAGATGCAAGCAGAAGTGAATCATCTCAATTTTCTTGAAAAGAATGCCGGGCTATCGCTCAATAATCTGAGAGCGAAAATGAAGGGCGATGGTGATTTGCTGAGCAGCGACAAAGTGATTGTCGCTTTGAATGGATCTCGTATTGAGGTGAGGGATGCTGCCTTCAATTTGGAGTCGAAAGCATTTTCCGTGACTGTGAAAAGCAACCTGATAGATCCAGGTGATATCAATATATTTGCACCCCTCTTTGCTCATCTCGATAAGCCGATCTCATTTGAACTCAGCGCAGAAGGTATATTGCCTCAGGCTGAGGTACACAGTTTGACTTTCCGATATGGTTCCGATACTGAGGTTAACCTGTCGGCATCGATCTCCGATTACAGTGATATCAATAACAGCGAGTTGCGTGTGAACCTTCGCGATTTAGCTCTCTCGCAAGAAGATTTACAAGCGTTTATCCGTATTGGCGCCCCCGACTATTCTTCTCCCGATCAATTGGTTGCGATGGGAGATCTCAATCTGAAAATGAGGGCCAATGGACGCTTGAGACAATTTTTATATGATGGGGAAGTAAATTCCGATCAGGGAGATATCATACTCAAAGGAACCGGTCGTATCGTTAATCAGTTTAAGAGTCTTATTTTTGAAGGACCTGTGGTAGCCAATAACATAAGAGTGCCCAATATCATAGGAGAGAATGCAGGGATAGGCACTACTTCCATCGATACGAATGTACAGTTATCCATTATCCAGGATTCAACGATTAAAGTGGCAGCCGATGGACGGATCGAATCGACTTCCTTTAAAAAGTATCCTTACAGCAATATTTTGTTTAACGGGATCTACAAAGGGAATAATGTTATTGCTGATATCCATTCTGATACCGAAAAAAACAAGTTTGATCTTTTTGGCGACATCACATTCGGCGACGAGATGAAGTTTGATGTGAAAGGGGATGTGGAACGTATCGATCTGTCGCCTTTCGTAGCAATCGAGAGTTGGAAAGATCCTTATTTGAAGGCCACTATCGATGGGAAACTGTCGGGTAGCTCGATTGATGATTTGGTAGGGATGGTGGTGATCGATAATGTTTCGCTGGGCGACAGTAACTTCTTTTATAATCCTGGTGCTATCTATCTCCAAGCTTTGTCAGATGAGGGGGAGGGGAAGAAGATTGAATTTCTCTCCTCTTTCTTCGAGGGGAATATTATCGGAGATTATTATTTCACTTCTATCGGTGCAGAATTAATGGGGGCAATTCAACCCCATCTTCCCTCCGTGATTGTGCAGAAAGAGCCGCATCAACAGCTAGAGGTCGGAAAGAATAAGTTTGAGTTTACTATTCAGCTTCTAAACATGGAGGATATCTCCTATGCGCTTTCACTTCCATTTTATAACGTGGAACCGGCCACCATTTCCGGGCGTGTGGATATGACAGCCGACGAATCGTTGTGCATCGACGCGTATCTTCCCAGGGTGATGGTAGGAAATAATGATATCCGGGAAACGAAGATGGATTTGCGTAATCGGATATCCGACCTGAAGCTGGAGGTGAATAGTTTTCTGGTGCAAAATAGCGGCTATATGAATGTGAAACTGAGTAGCAGTGCTGCACTGGACTCGTTGAATAACCGCTTGTCATTCGATATGAAACAAAATAACGCCCATTCACATGGAGAGCTGTTGGTGGCGATGGAATTTCGCCGTGATATCGAAGAGCAGCTGGCGGCAAATATCCGTATCCTTCCCGCTAAGATCATCTTCAACAACAAACAGATTGACTTCAATGATGCTACCATCGCCTATAACAAAGATCATATTGCGATTTCTAACTTTGGCCTTCGTGAGAATGAGATGCTCCTGTTGGGGATCGATGGAGTCGCCTCAAAGAGCGAAGCAGATAATATCCGTATCTATTTTAATAATACGGAGCTTGCCAATATCCTGAATGCGTTTAATGTGACCAACTTCGCGGGTTCTATCAATGGAGAAATCTTTGTGCGTCAGGCATTGGAGAATCCGATGATCCGTACAGAAAAGCTTCGGGTTGAGGATATTACCGTGCATGGTGATACGATTGGAACGTTCCGTATTGATGCAGATTGGGATAACCTCCTTTCAGGCCTTAACCTGAATGCCTGGCTTGAAGATGGGGGAGAACGCAGCTTAGATGTGAAAGGATATATCCCTACCGGCGATAATAGCCCATTCCCGATGGATCTGAATCTCAGAATAGCCCAATTTAAACTGACAGCACTTCGACCGCTCACCACTGCTCTCTTTAGTGAGTTGAGCGGATATTTGAACTCCAATATACACATAACGGGCACCCTCTCTGAGCCGATAACGGAAGGGTGGCTTGGTATTGATGAAGGTATGATGAAGGTGGCGTTCACCAATGTAACCTATTATGTGTCTGATACAATAGAGATCAGAAAAGATAATGTGGGATTGAGAAATTTAGTGATCCGAGACCAGAACAACCATACTGCGACAATGAATCTGAGCTTGTCTCATACTAATTTCGGACGAATGGTATATAATGCCGGTATCCGTCTCAATGATTTCATGCTGCTGAATAATAGTGCCCGTACCGATCTGATGGCTTATGGCACCCTGAAACTGTCGGGAGAGTTAAATGTGACAGGTTCTCCCTCCGGTATATTCGGTAATGGAAATCTGACCAGTTCGAGTAGATCGGATGTTACTGTGGTACTCCCACAAACAGCCACAGCTACAGAGTATAGTGGAATAATCTATTTGAATAGCAGGTCAAATGTGCCTGACTCGCTATCATTTTTACATAAAAATCAAGCTGCCAGGGGACAACTCGATACGAATGTCTCCCAAACTATTCCTATTGTCATGGCTGTTACGGTGAATTTGACGCCGTTGCTCGAAGCAAGTGTGGTGCTTGATCCAACGACTGGGAACGCTCTTGAAGTGAGTGGAGAAGGAGAGTTGCATCTGAATTTTAATTCCAGATCTACTCCTCCTGTACTCCTCTATGGAGATTATGTTATCAATAGTGGAAAGTTTCATTATAACTTCCAGAACCTAAGGGCTATAGAATTTAATATTCGTGATGGTAGCAGACTTACGATGGAGGGTAATCCGATGAATACGCAGTTCAACGTAACTGCATATCGTAATGTGCGGGCTGATCTTGCCACACTCAGCTCCACATTTAAAAACGAACTGACCAATACGAGGGTCCCGGTGAATGCGTTGCTCCAGATTAGGGGAAACCTGCAAGGGATGGACCTGCAGTTCGACGTGGAACTTCCGGAAACTACCAATGATATTCAACAGCGGGTACATAGCTTTATGTCTAATGAAGAGTCGAAAATACTTCAGGTAGTTTATCTGGCGACTACCGGCAGCTTTATACCTGCGGAAGGATCTCCTGACTTTAATTTTGATACCTCAATGGTTACAAAATTTGCCGCCAACACATTCTCACGGGGATTGGATGCCCTTTTTGCCAGTGCACTGAGAGACAACTGGACGATCAGCACCAATCTGGAGTCGCTGGATGGCACCTTGGAGAAGGTGAGAATGGGAGTAGATGTCTCCACCCGTTTGATGAATAACCGGTTGCGTATTAATACCAATCTGAGTTATGGAGATGGCACTATGCTGGCGGGAGAACAGGATTTTTTGGGTGAATTTGAATTGGAATATGATCTCAAAAATTGGCTTATGCTGAGGGCTTTTAATCGGGCTAATCAGCGATTTTATAGACGAGCACCCTATACACAAGGGGTGGGAGTCATGGTTACCAGAGAATCGAAACGATTCAGGAATTTATTCGATCTCAGATTTGTCAAACCAAAGGAGGAGGAGCATTGATATGCCAATGTGCCAATCTCTACAAGTAGTGATGTTATAGAAGAGTGATTGGTTTTTTACCCAGCTGATTGTATGAAGAAATATATTGTTTTTATATTGTGGATGCTTCTATTTGGTGCCTGTAGCGTAGCCAAAAAGGTGCCTGATGGAAGCTATCTTCTCAACAAGACTGAAATAAAATCAGATGTGAGAACTATTAGCCCCTCTTCACTCACTCCTTATCTGAGGCAGAAACCAAATTCATCGATGATCTTATTGGGAAGGGTGAAGTTGCAGATGTATAATATTCCTGAAGATAATTCCACCGTGATGAACAGGCTATTCCTCAAATATGGAGAATCCCCGGTGCTTTATAATGAACAACTGACTATTATCTCCGCGGAACAGATCCGCCTTCACTTGAACAACAAGGGATACCTGAATGCTGTTGTGGATACTTCAGTTGTGAAGAAAGAGAAGAGAGCCAACATCACTTATACGGTTACGGCGAATGAGCCCCATCGCATTCGTACCTTCAGGGATACGGTCCATTCAACCGACACAACTATACACAATATCCTGAATCGTGGTAGACAGATCGAATTGATGAAGGAAGGCGATATTTTTGATCTCGCCGTGCTGGATGAGGGTAGGGAAAGAATGACCACTATGTTGAGAAACAGAGGGTATTACAATTTTGTAAAAGATAATTTCTATTTTATAGCAGATACCACCGTGGGAAGCAACCGGGTGGATCTGATACTCGCTCTCAACAACCCTTCCGATACCACTTCCCACCAGCAATTTTATACGGGGAATGTAACCGTGATCAACGGAGTGGATCCGCTCATTTTACAAGATTCTACTCGCCATGCCGAGCTGGATACGGTTGATTACCGGGGAATGCGAATTATTTCGGAGAAAGATCGTTTTCTACGTCCGCGGTCAGTCTATTATAATACCTTTTTACGCCCTGGGCGGCTTTATGCCGACAGGGTGTTGGAACGAACCTATTCCGCATTGAATGCAATGGGGCCGGTCAACCAGACCGCAATCAACCTGAAATCGGAGATACGAAATGACACCTCCTTCCTCGATTCAAGAATTAACCTCTTCCCGGGGAACTTGCACTATACCCGGTTTGGAGTGGATGGAACCAATTCTGCCGGAGATCTTGGAGTGGCAGGAAATCTGGCATATGAACACCGTAATTTTTTGAAAGGTGGTGAAACATTCCGTATCCAGTTGAATGCAGCTTATGAATTCATCTCCGGTTCAGATAGCCTAAACCTTCTCGACAATAGCTTTTATGAGTATGGTGCGGAGGCATTCCTTTCCATTCCGCAGTTGATGCTCCCCTGGATGATGAAACGACTGAGAGAGCAACCTTCGGCATCAACCGAATTTTCCTTGGGAATCAATCACCAGTCCCGGCCGGACTATTTGCGCCAGTTTTTTAGTCTCTCCACCCGCTTTCAGTGGTCTTCCATGGAGTGGAAGTTGCTGCATAAGCTTGAACCGATAGGTGTTACCTATGTGAGGATGCCTCGGGTTTCCGATAAATTCAAGGAGCTTTACATGAGTGACGACACTCCCATCCTGCGTTACAGCTACGAAGAGCAGCTTATTGTGCGGAGTGCATATGATATTACTTATACCAATTATAGTCCGGTTGGGAGGCGACGGAGTATGCCGCTCATCCCTTTTCGAGTCCGTACGGGAGTAGAAGTAGCCGGATGGCTGCCCCGTATCGCCAGTAGCCTCGGTGGGGGTGAGATGGACAAAGAGGGCTTCAAAACCTTTTTCAAAACCCGTTATTCGGAATATGTGAAAGGAGATTTTGATATTGCAGCATCCTATTCATTTGATGAAACAAAAACAGTGGCGGCACATTTTGCCGCGGGGTTGGCCTATCCCTATGGAAATGCAAATATCCTGCCTTTTGAAAAACGTTATTTCGGTGGTGGAGCCTACAGTTTGAGGGGGTGGAGTACCCGCACTTTGGGACCGGGAACCTACAATAATGATACAATCACATCCTCCGATTTTGGCCGTAAAGTGGGTGACGTAAAACTCGACCTTAGCGTGGAATACCGTCGTAAGCTCACGAATCTGTTTGAATTGGCCACTTTTATCGACGCAGGGAATATATGGACTATACGAGACTATGAGGGGCAACCTGGCGGTTTGTTTCGTTGGAACAGTTTTTATAAAGAGTTGGCTGTAGCCTATGGATTTGGACTTCGTTTAGATCTTGACTTCTTGTTAATTAGACTGGACGGAGGGATGAAAGCACACAACCCCGCCCTCCCCGAAGGTGCTCGATGGACTCTGTTTAAACCGAACTTTAGCCGCGATTTTGCTTTTCATTTTGCCATCGGTTATCCGTTCTGATGGAGCAAAGAATGGCTTGCTTCGGTAGAGCCCCTTCGTGGATATGCGCTGCAAAACGAAGAGGGATAATAATTCCGGCTGATGACAGGAAAGGGATGAATAAGTTGTGGTGTTGCTTTTTTTACTCTTTTGTTCTGGGGAAGTCGCCCATCCGGGTTGTATAACAGGGGGATAGGCGTTCCTGTTTGATTTTCCATGCTTTGCCATCGCCCAAAGCGGCCAATTTTAAACTGTTCCTACCATACCTGTCGTTGGTCTTATCCAATATCTCCATCAGCCGCCTCTGTTTCTCCCGGTCTATTGTGTCCCAGCAATTCATTTGTATAGTCCTGTCGCTGGTGATATCCATCAGCATGACACCCGATTTTTTGTAGGGGATACCCGGTAGCCATATTTTTTCCAACCCTTCCGATATATAAT
>JAAYFR010000241.1 GCA_012728155.1 Bacteroidales bacterium
ACCCGCGACCCTAACCTTGGCAAGGTTATGCTCTACCAACTGAGCTACTTTCGCAAAATTATTCTTTTTTTCTCCGGTTATCTCCCTAACGGATCCTTGCCAAGGTTAGTCTCCATCTCCTTCTTGGGGCAAGGTTATGCTATTTTGTTTTTGCGACTGCAAATGTATGCATGTTTCTCCGTATTTCAAAGCAATACGGAGATTTTTTGTGGCGAGATTTCCTATTTATCCTTTAATGCGGCCATAATAGTTCCCTCCAACAATTCCTGTTATTATTGGTATTCAGAAGAGGTTAATTGACAACCCGCCAACTCCCATCTTGTAGCCGGATAACGTTATACCGCTGCAATGACTCGGCAGAAGGACCCGACTCCACATTCCCGAGACCAAACATAGTCACATAGACGGAGCCACATGCACTACACTTCACCTTGCCACCATATCCATTCCCCTCATATTCGGGAGAGACAGTTACATTCCTGTTCTCCTCATGGGGGCAACATAGGTCGAAAGCATAAAGAGCGCCATTCGCATCGGTAACGACCAACACACCGGCATATCCAAAACGGTCGGTCGTGGTATGTGCTTCGTTCTCTGTAAATATTTTGTAAGAGAGGTTGTTTCGAAGTATATAATCAACCCCATTGGGATCCACCCTGAAATTGACCGGCGCATAGGGAACCGTCTGGCGGGATTCTTCTTCTCCGCAGGAGAGAGCCATCAACAGAAAAATCAAAAAGAAAACGCCAATTCGTTTCATACATTTTCAATCAATAATCATACACCGACAAATTCAATCGTCACCACTTCCGAACGGGTCGGGAGAAGTCGTCCCGATTTATTGAAATCATCAGATTGGCCTCATGGGTTCATGAGCATATCATCACAGCGTCGCCCCATCGAGAATGGTATCAATCCGTTCCAGTTCTTCAATTGAGAAGGAGGTCTTCTGCAACGCTTTCAGGTTATCCTTCAATTGCTCCAGATTACGTGCTCCCACAATAAGGGAGGTGACCCTATCGTCTCTCAACGCCCACGCCAGAGCCAGTTCGGCCATGGTTTGTCCCCGCTGTTCGGCCATCACGCTGAGCTGTCTCACCTTCTCCACGAGCAACGAAGTCACCTGCCCTCTCTGAAGAAAACCGGTCGGCTTGGCAGCACGGGAATCTGCCGGTATGCCCTGCAGGTATTTATCGGTAAGGATACCCTGTGCCAGTGGGGAGAAGCCTATAAATCCGGAACCGAATTCCCGGGTAATACCCAGAATATCCTTTTCCGGTTGCCGATTAAACATGCTATATTTATCCTGAAAGATAAGAGAGGGAACATCTCTCTCCTTCAGATAACTCATTGCTATTCGCGCTTGCAAGGGGGGATATTTTGACAAGCCAATATAAAGTGCTTTCCCCTGTCGCACAATATCTACCAGCGCCTGCATGGTCTCCTCCACAGGAGTATTGGGATCATAGCGGTGTGAATAAAAAATATCGAAATATTCCAAACCTGTCCGCTTGAGACTCTGGTTGATACTGGCCATAAGATACTTCCTCGATGAGCCGTCGCCATACGGCCCTTCCCACATCAGGTGCCCTGCTTTGGATGAAATAATCATCTCATCACGGTGGGAAGAGAGGTTCTCTTTTAGAATTTTGCCGAAGTTCGATTCGGCTGATCCGGGAGGCGGTCCATAATTATTCGCCAGATCGAAGTGGGTGACACCTTGGTCAAAAGCATACATAACCATTTCACGTGCGGTTTCATAATCATCGACAAATCCGAAATTATGCCAGAATCCCAACGATATTTTAGGAAGTTGTACGCCACTATTTCCACAGTATGAATAACGCATCATAATTGTTCAATTTAAAGGGTTGATTAAGTTCCTGCCATCGCTTCTATCATAAACAGCTCAAGCCATTTTTTTTTCAATTTCGATATCGGAGACCACGCTGATGATCCTCTTCCCATCGGGGGTATAGGTAGGAGAGGGTGATCTGAAAAGCTGACTCACCAAAAGCAACATCTCTTCTGTCGTCAACGTACTTCCATAAGGAATCGCGGTGAGATTGGCAAGCGAAAGGGCTATCGATTCCTGAATTTCTGATTTCAGATCGCTCCCCGTCTCTATACTCTTGGCAATCATCGAACGGATCAATGAGGAAGGAGCGCCATTTTCAATCTCCGAAGGGACTGCCTGTATGGCAAAACTACGATTCCCCAGATCGCTCAATACAAAGCCTAACGCTTCCAGATCCTCCATGATGGACGGCAACAGCGCCGCCTCGGAAGCCGACAGCTCCATCACTTCCGGGAACAATACCCGTTGCGCAATCCCCTTTTTATTTTTTATCTGTTCGTGGTATTTATCGAAGAGGATGCGCACATGCGCCCGGTGCTGATCAATCATCATCAGTCCCGATTTCACCGAAGTGAGTATATATCTTTGTTTATACTGATAATGTTCCGGAAAAAGATCCGTTTCGGGCACACTGCAGTCGCCTCCGGCAGGTCTGAACAATGTGCCGGAACCTTCACTATCTATCTGTTCGTCCATCTCTTTTTCCCTTTCAAACCCCTTATAGAGTTCTTCCCAGCCAAAAGCGGGCGCTGCCGGTTTCGGGGTCTCTGCACGATGAGTATGAAATGGATTAAAAGCCGGATCCAGACTCACCTTCGGCATCGGTGCAGGGTGAGAGGAGTCATAAATCGGTATTTCTGGCGCATCGTCCCTATCGAAATCGATAGTAGGAACCGCGTTGAATCTCCCCAGCGACTCTTTGATGGCCACCATCAATATTTGCCAGAGCGCCTGTTCGTTCTCAAACTTCACCTCGGTCTTGGTAGGATGAATATTCACATCAATCGCATCGGGATCGACTTGGAAATAGATGTAATACCCCGGTTTCTCATCGGCGGCAATCAACGGATCAAATGCGGTAGTGACAGCCCGGTGGAAATAGGGATGACGTATATATCGGTCATTCACGAAAAAGAACTGACTTGAATTCCTCTTCCTTGCAAATTCGGGGCGGGTAACATAACCATACACCTTCCCCAGCGTAGTCTCCTCATTGATTTCGATCAACTGTTGACTCCTGTTCTTCCCTTCTACCTGAACGATACGCTGCCTCAATCCCGTTTCCGGCAGATGAAATGTCTCCACACCGTTCTCAATAAGGATGAATTCCACACCGGGATTCACCAATACGATGCGTTCGAATTCCGTAAATATATTCCGCCGCTCGGTTTCGTTAGATTTCAAGAATTTTCTCCTGGCCGGCACATTGAAAAAAATATTCTTCACAGTGATAGAGGTCCCGATAGCAGCAGCAACCATCTCCTGTTTCTCCACTTTTGATCCGGAAATAATCAAGAGCGAGCCCAATTCATCTTCTTCCCTCCGACTCTTCACCTCGATATGGGAAATAGCCGCAATTGAAGGAAGCGCTTCCCCTCTAAACCCCATCGTAGTGAGGGAGAAGAGATCATCGGCACTCCGTATCTTGGAGGTGGCATGACGCTCGAAAGCCATCCGCAGGTCGGTGCCAGACATCCCTTTTCCATTATCAATCACCTGAATAAAGGTGCGTCCGGCATCCTTTATACTGAGGATGATACGGGTAGCACCCGCATCGATCGAATTCTCGATCAACTCCTTCACTACCGACGCAGGACGTTGTATCACTTCACCCGCAGCAATTTGGTTGGCGATAGAATCGGGAAGGAGTTGAATGATATCCTGCATAGTCTATATCAGCAATATTTAACGTAAGAACCAGAAAAAGAAGATTGCGAAAAGAACCACTAAAATAATGATAAGCAACCCATTATTGGTAAAAAAAGAATTCTTCCCGGAACCTTCCCGATCTTTACGTTTTTTCAGATGACGTGTCTGAGAAACAAATTCCGCCTTAAAATCTTTCCTCTCGGTCGGTTTCTCTTCCGGCAGTACCCCCATCTCCCTTTTTACCATCTCAATCCGTTCCTGCAAATGCTTCTTGCGCTCTTCCTCTTCCGGATTGTAAAGGATAGGCGTATAATTGAATTTACGCGGCTTTCGGTTATTATAAAAAAAGAAAATACCCATAATAAGTTATTTGGTTTTTTAAAAGAACAGAAACGTAGTCCAACAGTCAAATCCCACCGCGATCAGAGCGTGACATCCTCTCTCTCAAAGCGTACGCGACGAGGCTCTGTGCTCTCCGAGCTTTGCCGGTCATTACTGCGGAAGATATCTTTTGAATCGGAAGGGCGCAAGTAATGAAGCCATTGAAATCCTTTCAGGCGGGTATCTTCCGGCTTCAGCAAAGGCAGCGGCGTGATGACTCCCTCTGTTTTCGAATAGGTCTTTATTCTTTTCACCTGGTTATCTTCCGTATCTATCTCCATATAAGCACTCTCCATCTTGTTCAATCCGATCATCGTACTATCCTCCTCTTGCACATAATACAACGAGACAGCCTCTCCCTCTACCAAGATATGGTAGAGCTCTCCGTCACGGAAGAATGCGGTCATATCCCTACCACTCAACTGATTGAACTGATCTTTTTCCATTCTCTCCTGAATGGAGAAGGCATAATCTTTTACGATGGCCTTTTCGATGGTGGAGTCGTTCAGGAAAATTTCAATCCTATCCCCCATCACCTGGTTGTTGTCACTCCATATCACAGGATCACCAATCATATAGAGCATGGAGTCGGCAGAGGCATAGTGCAATGAATCACATACACCCTGCATATCGGAACGATAAAAACGCACATCATAAAAGGCCTTGACATTCCGATATATTGAGTCGGTTTTCATGATGAGCGTGTCGCCATGCACAAACAGGCTGTCGCCCTGGGAGTAGTCGATCGCATAGGCCATATCGGTTGCCATTCCATACTCTGTCTTCTCGTTATAATAACCATAATTCCCCTGAAGGATAGCCTTTTGCTCCTTATCTTCGAGGAACATATCCCCAAACACTTCTCCCAGTCCCGTCTGACGGTTATAAAAGATGGTATCGCCAATCAACACTTTTGTCCCGTCATTACTATATACTTCCGAGCGGTCCAATAATTTGGAGTCATCGGTTATGGTATCATACCACCCTTTACTTGTATGTATATAACCGCTGTCGGCCACAATACGTGAAGGTCCCAAGATATCGACAAGCTTCGACTCGGTATTGTATTTCAGTGTGTCGGCGTAGATAATATAATCTTCATTGATCAGCTTGACACTATCGTTGAAGAGCGCTTCCTTGTTCTCAGGGTTATACTGCCCCCAATAAGAGGTCAGCTCGTTCTTCTCATCCACCAGCATCCCCCCCTCAAAGTAGTAACCAAGATTGGCCGCACGATCATAGTCAAGGCTGTCGGTAAAGAGTGTGGCGGTCCGATCTTCCATCCGTATATTGTCGCGCAGCCTCGCCAACCGAATATTCCCATCATAATGCAGGTAATCGCCATATACGAAGATAGTATCGCCCTGCTCCATTTTCACATTGCTGAATGCTTCAAACGTGTTGGACTGTTGAAAGAGGTAAGCGCTATCGCAATACATGAATGCCCCCTCGTGATAGAAAACCACATTGCCGGTGAAGATTTGCGCGTCGAGTCCATCTCTCTTGCTCAGGAGATCGGCCTTTCTCATCTCTACAATCTCGACCGGAGTATCTGCCGATTGCTTGCGGGGAGGTTGCTCAACATAGGTCGATGCCATTAGAAACAGAAGCAGCCCCAGGCAAAGTATGCCCCCTCTGAAAGATTGCCAGCCTTCTCTTTTCATTGCTGTATGCACCTGGTTATTTTAACCAACCCTCATATTTATACTCGCATCCCAACCAACCCTGGTCTATCCGGACATAGGTCTTCTTGATCTTCTCATGCAGCCACTCATCAACAAGTTTTTGCTGCTTGGCATTCTCCGCCATCTGTTTGATCACCTGATAGTCGTTATTGATATTGGCACTATGTCCCTCGTTACGATCGGTAATTTTAATGATAGCAGCCACCTCACGCCCTTTGGCATTTATCATGATAAATGGTTTGGAGACCTCACCTTTAGACATCTCGCCCGCTATCTTCGCAATATCCTGATTCAACTCGTTCAAAGCAAAACGGGGAGTACCTGTATTGCTACCTCTGGAACTATTATTCACCATAATTCCTTTGTTATTACGGGTATCTTTATCGGCAGAGAGATAAGTTGCCGCCTCATCGAATGTGATTTTTTTATCCATAATCCCTATCCTGATAGAATCAAGGCGGATCAATGCCGTGTCGAGCGACACCTTGGGTGCTTTCGGTTTCAACAAAATATGGCGGAAATTGGCCATATCATTTCTCCGTTCAACTAACTGGATAATATGAAACCCATATTCCGTCTCCACCACATTCGATACTTTTTGTGGATCGTTGAGGGCGAAAGCCACATTGGCAAATTCAGGAGTTAGCGTGGAGCGGCTCATAAAACCGAGCTCCCCTCCCCGTAGTGCCGTTCCGGGATCTTCGGAATGGAGCAATGCCAATGTAGAAAGGGTGCTCTTCCCACTGGTTATCTGCTCCGTATAATCTCTCAACTGCGCCTTCACCCTATCGATCTCCTCCAACGGGATTTCCGGTTCCACGGTGACTATCTGTACTTCCAACGTTGTCGGTATAAAGGGCAGACTATCCTGCGAAAGGCCGTTATAATATTTTCTGATCTCTGAAGGGGTCAACTGTATATTTCCGAAATGCTTCTGCTGCACACCTTCAACAAGTTGCTGTTCGCGGAGCTGATTACGCATATCTTCCCGGATGGTAGCGAGGCTCTTTCCCCAGTACTCCTCCAGCTTCTCCGCCGAGCCTGCCGAAGCGATATATTCATTCATCATATACTCGAGTGATCGGCTCACCTGAGATTCCTGTACTGTAATACTGTCCAATTTCGCTTGATCGAGAAACAGCTTTCTGATAGCCAGCTGTTCAGGGATAAAACAATAGGGATCCCCTTCGATACGCTGGTTCTGCATCAGGATCTCCTTACGGTACTCCTCCACCTCCGATTTCAAGATAGCTTCATCACCCACCACCCATACGATCTCGTCAATTATATTATTTTGGGCAACCATCAGGCTGGGAGCGAATAACAACGCCAAGAGAAAGAATATACTCTTCACTGAATAGTTCATTTTGATTGATTTACTGATTTACTGATTCGTCGATTATAATCATCACTACTTCCCGAAGTTCGGGACAAGTTGTCCCGATTTATCGGAATCATCATATCATCACATTTGCAATAGTGTTGTAAAAGTAATGATAATCCCCTTAGCAGCAAAATAGTTTGATGGTTAAAAGTAGTTATATTGATGGTTGTAAACAAGCAGAGACGCCGTTAGGGGCGCCTCTGCTATGAATTATCACCAATTGGATTATCCTTCAATGGCAGCTTGTGCTGCGGCCAGACGTGCGATTGGCACGCGGAACGGTGAACAGGAAACGTAGTTCAATCCTACCCTGTGGCAGAATTTCACAGAAGAGGGTTCACCTCCATGTTCGCCACAAATACCACATTTGAGTGTAGACTTCACTTCACGTCCCTTCTGGACAGCCATGCTTACAAGCTGGCCCACTCCATTCTGGTCGAGGACAGCAAACGGGTCATGTTTCAAGATTCCCTTATCGAGATACATCGGCAGGAATTTAGCCACGTCGTCGCGGCTATAGCCGAACGTCATCTGGGTGAGGTCGTTCGTTCCAAACGAGAAGAAATCGGCCTCCGTAGCGATCCTCGGTGCAGTAAGTGCCGCACGTGGAATTTCAATCATCGTGCCGATCTTTTATTCCACAGAGTCGTTCTTCTCGGCGAATACTTTATGAATGGTCTCTTCTATAATATCTTTCTGTGCTTTGAATTCATGCACAATACCGGTCAGCGGCACCATGATCTCCGGAATGGCGACAATCCCCTCTTCCTTGAGTTCGATGGCTGTCTCGATAATGGCTCGTGCCTGCATCTCGGTGATTTCGGGATAGAGGTTCCCAAGGCGGCAGCCACGTAGTCCCAGCATCGGATTCGACTCTAACAATCCCTCTACCCGTTCGTGGATATCTTTATAAGATATACCCATCACCTTGGCCATTTCCATCTGTCCCTTTTCATCGTGGGGAACAAACTCATGCAATGGTGGGTCGAGCAGTCGAACAGTCACCGGCAGTCCATCCATCGACCTGAAAATTCCGGCGAAATCCTTTTTCTGCAACGGGAGCAGTTTTGTGAGTGCTTTACGGCGTCCCTCTTCATCTTTGGAGAGGATCATCTCACGCATGGGGATAATCTTATCCTCTTCGAAGAACATGTGCTCTGTACGGCACAAGCCAATACCTTTCGCTCCGAAATCGCGCGCCACCTTGGCGTCGTGCGGCGTATCGGCATTGGTTCTCACATCCATACGTGCATATCTATCCGCGATCTCCATCAATTCTCCGAAATCGGCATCCAGCTCAGCATCCTGGGTTTCTATCCTCCCTTCATAGACAAGGCCTGTTGAACCGTCCAAAGAGATCCAGTCCCCCTCTTGCAGCTCCTTGCCATTGATCGTCATAACACGCTCCTTATAGTTGATCACCACATTATCGGCGGCCGACACACAACATTTGCCCATTCCTCTTGCCACCACGGCAGCATGTGACGTCATCCCACCCCGTGCAGTAAGGATTCCCTGGGCTGTGGCCATACCTCGCAAATCTTCGGGTGATGTTTCAATACGACAAAGGATCACCTTTTTCCCCTCTTTGCTCCACTCTTCCGCCTCATCGGCATGGAATACCACCTGTCCGGCAGCCGCTCCCGGTGAAGCAGGCAGACCGTTGGTCAGCGGTGTTGCCTTTGCCAGCGATTTCTTGTCGAATACAGGATGGAGCAACTCATCCAGCTTCTCGGCATCACACCGTTTCAGTGCTATTTTCTCATCAATATATCCTTGGTGAAGCATATCGATGGCAATCTTCACCATCGCCGCACCGGTACGTTTCCCACTGCGGGTCTGTAATATCCAGAGTTTACCATCTTGGATGGTGAACTCAAGGTCTTGCATATCCTTGAAATAATCTTCCAGTTTCTGCTGCACCTCGATCAGCTCCTTTGCACATTCGGGCAGCGCCTCTTCAAGCGAAGGGAATTTTGCGGCACGCTCCTCTTCGGAAACGCCCTGCAATTTTGCCCAACGGCGGGACCCTTCAATGGTGATCTGTTGCGGTGTGCGTACACCTGCCACCACATCCTCTCCCTGTGCATCGATCAGATACTCACCGTTAAAGATATCTTCTCCGGTTGCTGCGTCGCGTGTAAATGCCACTCCCGTACCGGAGGTCTTACCCATATTACCATACACCATCGCCTGCACATTGACGGCAGTTCCCCACTCTTCCGGGAAATTGTTCATCTTACGATAAAGAATGGCGCGTTCGTTCATCCAACTATCGAACACGGCACAAACAGCTCCCCAAAGCTGATCCCATGGATCTACCGGGAAGTCGTTGCCGGTATTCTCTTTGACAGCTATCTTGAATCTCTTAACAAGCTCTTTCAGGTCATCGGTCGTCAGATCGGTATCCAGTTCAATCCCCTTCGATTCCTTCATCTCATCCATAATCTCTTCGAACGGGTCAATATCCTCTTTACTTTGGGGTTTCATGCCTAACACTACATCCCCATACATCTGTACAAAACGACGATAGGAGTCCCATGCGAAACGGTCATTACCCGATTTTTTGGCAATCCCCTCCACAGCATCATCATTCAGACCCAGATTCAATACGGTATCCATCATCCCGGGCATAGAGACCCGTGAACCGGAACGGACAGATACCAGACAGGGATTCTCCTTGTCGCCGAACTTGGTCGCTGTCAACTCCTCAATTTGGGCTACAGCTTGCTCCACCTCCTCTTTCAGGAGACCCACCACATAATCTCTGCCCAATTCATTATATTCGGTACAAACCTCAGTGGTAATAGTGAAACCCGGAGGAACGGGAACGCCAATCAAATTCATCTCCGCAAGATTTGCTCCTTTCCCGCCAAGCAGGTTTTTCATATCTGCCCGCCCTTCAGCTGCGCCATTTCCAAAGGCATAAACTCTCTTTTTTTTCATTTTGATTTTAAATTACGACAATTAAATGTTAAAATTTTTATTATTGATGTTATTGTTTCCGATAATGATGATAAAGGACAGAAGAGAAGTCAAAGCTGTCTGCACTTCTCTGCGCAGCCTCTTAATTTCTGCAAATATAGCAATTTATCCAAAATATAAATCATCATGACATATTACTTTTCTTTATAAGGTGCTGCACTACATCTCTTGAATGGAGTCCGGTTGCAAAATGTCGGACGGCTCGAGTACCGAT
>JAAYFR010000242.1 GCA_012728155.1 Bacteroidales bacterium
AACTGGGACAATACCACCGATATCATTTATCCGGAAGGTGGCACCGTGACTCCTTGGTTGGAAATGACGTTAGATAAACAGTTTTGGTCGATTTATAAAGTAAATGGATCATATCTTCCCGGAGATGCCACTTTTACCAATTGGGAGGGGCGCGACGAATATATGTTTGACGGCGATGTGAATACCTATGGACATAGCTATTCAGGATCACTTCCGGTAAGTATCACGATTGATTTGGGTAAACCGGCCATGTTAAGCCGGGTGACATTCTTTCAGCGATTTAATGCCAGCAATACCGGTGGTTACTACAACTGGGGAAATCCCAGAAGGATCATCGTGTTTGCATGTAAGGATGCTCCCACTACAGGCAACTGGGACGAGTGGACGGAATTGATCGACTATACCATAACCAAGCCATCAGGAACCAACGACCAATATACGGTAAATACCGACGAAGATCTTCAGGCCGGTCAAAACGGGCATGAAGCTTCTTTCCCAATTTCGTCAGAGTCTTACCGCTACCTCCGATTCAGGTTTATGACCTCTTGGGAAAGTAGGCCTTATGTGCATCCGGCTGAAATAACCGTACAAGGAGTATATGAAGAATAGCGTATGACAGATAATGAAAAATAAAAAATAAAAATCGTATGAAAAAATATATTATAAGTATGATTGCCGTGTGCGCTTTGCTCTTGTCATGTGAGAATATGATGGATGTGCATAAGCCGTTTATTGAAGGAGGAGAGAAAGTTTACACGCAGAAATTAGATGAATTCAATTTTTATGCAGGACAGAACCGGCTCTATTTTAAATTTTATATGGCCAACACAACGAATGTGAAAACTGTCGACCTCTATTGGGACGAAGATTCGCTGATCATTCCCATGCCCACGCATGGGGGAGATATGGTGATGGTACCTGCCACGGAAGAGAAGTCTTACACGTTTCAGATACGTACGACTGACATTTTTGGACATCATTCGCTATGGAGTACCGATTTTGCCAGTTCTTATGGCGATTACTTCCAGCAATCGCTGTTAAATCGATCTGTAAAAAGCTTTCTATTGACCGATAATAATAGTAATGGAGAGATTACCTGGTTTCCTCCGGCATCGAATCTTGTCCGAAGTGAAGTGCGTTACACGGATAAAGAGGGAAAGAAGCAAGTTGTAAACGTGCCTTTCAACCAAAATGTAACCCAATGCCCTGGTCTGAGCATTAATCGGTTTGAAGTACGTTCGTTCTTTTTGCCGGAAGAAACTGCGATAGACACTTTCAATATTGCATGGCAGGAGGTGACTCCTGTCTATAAACTCCCCACTACAGGATGGACGATTGCATATTGTAATTCTTGGCATGGACAGCCTTCGCTGACAGGTACACAAAATATGCCTCATTTCATTTTTGATGGTAATTATACCACTTTCTGGCATACAAGCTATGGCAATTATACTGTAGGTACACACCCATTAGACCCAACTATCACCAGGGATCCTGCCCCCTTCACCATTGTGGTTGATATGGGGGAACCGGTAGAGATCGCGCAAGTTGATGTCTACCGCAGATTGAGTAACAACAACACGCAAACCGTTGCTGTATACGCACCTGCTGTAAATGACGATCTTCTTACGGATGAGGATATTAAATGGTTGGGGAATATACCGGTAACCTATACGAATCATTCATTTTTCAAGAATTACAGTTATGCCGGAGTGGAAAATAGCAATTGGGTTGAGTTGGGAAGAATTGAATATCCCAACGATGCCACTTTAGATACCCCCGAAAAAAACCTTAGAACAGTGGATGCCACTTCACATAATATCAAAAGCCGGTACCTGAAACTGATCCTGCCTAATTCGCGCAGCAACGGAAATGTTTCAATAGCCGAAATAGCGGTGCATGGACGATGAATTTATTATTGATATAAAGCTTACAAAAATGAAAATAAAAAAAATATTTTTATTATCCGTTATCATCCTGCTGGTTTCATGCGGGAAAGAATCAAACGACGATACCACGCCGATAGTGCCACCTCCAACAAAAGAGACGGTGAGTCTGAAGGTGATGACCTATAATATTGCCGGAGCTGCGGCAAGCACGGGCGTGAGAAGTTTGCCCGATCTGGCCGAAGTAATAAAAAAGGCAGATCCCGACTTGGTGGCCATTCAGGAGGTGGATGTGTTTACTACCCGGAATGGAAAAGATGTACACCTGGCTCGCGATCTTGCTGCCCTCTGTGGAATGAAGTATTGGTTTTTTGCCAAAGCGATGGATTTTTATGATGGGGAATATGGCGATGCGATCTTGTCTAAATTACCTATCAAGGAGTCCGAAGCGTATACATTGACCGGAGATTGGGAAGGACAACGTATCGAGAGCCGTTCGCTTGCCCGTATTACAGTGGAAGTGGCAGGAAGGGATATTTGTTTTGTCAGTACCCATTTCGACCATACCTCTAATAAGTGGCGGACACTTCAAGCAAATGAAACGGTGGAAATTCTTAAAAAAATGAATATGCCGGTCATCTTGGGTGGCGACCTGAACTGTACGCCGATGAGCGAACCAATGCAAGTATTGTATCAGGAGTTGGAATCACCCTGTAAAACCAATAGTTGCTTGGGTACATTCGTGGGAAGCAAAAACGCAATCGACCACATAATGTACAGAAGTGACGATTTCTTGACTCTTTCTGAATATGGTGTTTATTTTTGGGCAGACAAAGAATCCGATCATTATCCGGTTGGAGCAATATTTGAGATAGAGAAAGCGGCTCACTAATAAAAGTTTAAATCATATGAAACGAGCATGATAATTGTTCTCACACAAGAACATGACTAAAAGCGAGTTGCCTCCCGTTCTTATCTCAAAGGAAGTCGGCGATTCTCGTTTCACTCGAATTGTCATACACCGACAAGAAAAAAATAGAATAATCGTATGAAACGAGCATGATAATTGTTCTCACACAAGAACATGACTAAAAGCGAGTTCCATATGATACATTTGAAAATAAAAGTTTTAATCATATGAAATATTTGATAAAAATAGCATGTTCAATCTTATTTGCAGTTGCCTCCTTGGAGGCAACTGCTCAAATTAAAATCCTTTACGGGCCATACCTGCAAAATGTGAAGAGTGACGAGGCAACTATTGTTTGGGTAGCCGATAAGCCATCTATCGGTTGGGTGGAGTTGGCGCCAAATGATCAGACCAATTTTTACGGGGAAGAGAGGCCTAAATATTTTAATACTACCAACGGTGTCAAGAATAGTACCACGCTTCATGCTGTAAAGATAAAAGGGTTGACGAAAGGTACAACTTACCGGTATCGCATCTACTCGCAGGAGGTTTTGTCGCATGAAGGTGCCTCTGTACTATATGGCCGCGTGGCCGCAACGGATGTATATACTAAAAAACCGTTGACCTTTACAACTTGTGACCCGGATAAAAGAGAGACCTCTTTTGCAATGGTCAATGATATTCATGGGCGCGAGAATATTATAACGAAACTATTAACTGTTGCCAATTATCAGGATAAGGACTTGATTATTTTTAATGGAGATATGGTTTCTCAATTGAAAGACGAGAGCACAATCTTTAATGGATTTATGAGCGAAAGTATTGGCCTGTTCGCCTCCGAGCAGCCCATGTATTACGCACGTGGAAATCATGAAACCCGTGGTGAATTTGCCACTTCGTTCCAGAAATATTTTTCGCCCAGAGAGCCATTTCTCTATTTTACGGTTCGACAGGGACCTATCTGCTTTATCGTCTTGGACACCGGCGAAGATAAGCCCGATTCAGATATCGAATATAGTGGCATTACCGACTATGACGGCTATCGGACGGATCAGGTTGAATGGATGAAAGAATTGCATCACAACAAAGATTTTATAGGGGCAAAATTTAAAATTGTAATTGCACATATGCCTCCATCCGTTGATCCCGGCATCTGGCATGGACAGAAAGAAGTGCTGGATAAATTTGTTCCAATCTTGAATGAGATTGGGGTTGACTTAATGTTATGCGGACATCTCCATAGAAATAAATATGAAGAACCGAGTACCCAAATTCATTTTCCCGTATTGGTTAATTCCAACAACAGTGTTGTTTCTTTAAAAGCAAATCAAAATCAAATGAGTTTGCAGGTACTTGATCTGGATGGTAAAGTGGTTACCGAAAAATCATATCTGGCAAAATAGAAGGTGTAGCAGTTTTTCTATTATAGAAAGGTAAGTAGTCTCAAAAGATATGGATTGGATAATAATAGACATTATATCGATTAAGGAATAAAATAATTGATAATCAGATATTTAAAATCTTATTCGATATAAACTCTAATCTTTCAACAATTATTCTTGAGTAAAATATGGTAAAAATCAACTCGATAGTTTTTTGTGTTTTTCTTCTGTTGATCTTTCTGGAGAATATAAATGCCAATAATGCTTCAGATGATGTGAGTAGGCTGGTCAACATGCAAACCCGGGATCTGTCGATGATCATGACGGTGGGAAAGGATAGCACTCTCTATTTCCATCATTTTGGCAGGAAAATAGGAGATGCTACACCATACCTCGAAAAGGTCTCCTACAGGAGAGTGGACTATGGTACCGATCCGCATGCTTATCTTGCCGCAGGAGGCTCCAATTACCGTGAGCCGGCACTGCGTGTTACTCATTCCGATGGCGACTTGAATACCGAGTTGGCTTATATGGGGCATCGGCAGGAGGAGCTCGACGGTGGAAATGTGGTTCGGACGATTATTGCCATGCAGGACAGGAAACTTCCACTGATGGTGGAACTGGTGGTGACGGCCTACCGCGAAGAGAACGTCTTCACGCAGAAGGTGAGTATCACAAACCGGCAAAAGGATGATGTTACCCTGCATAACTTCTACTCTTCCTACCTCCCGCTACGGGCCAGGAAATATTATCTTAATTCCTTCCATGGAGCCTGGGCGCAGGAGATGTTTATGGAGGAGTCGTTGTTGAACCACGGTATAAAGTCGATAGAGAACAAGATGGGGGTACGTACCACGCATACGGAAAATCCTTCATTCGTCTTGTCACTCGATATGCCGCTGGACGAAAATGTGGGAGATGTTATCGGTGGAGCGCTAGTATGGTCGGGCAACTACAAGTTGAATTTTCAGCTGGATGAGTTCGACATACTGACTATTACTGCCGGGATCAACCCTTATGCCTCAGAATACAGGCTGGCTCCTGATGAGACCTTCCACACCCCTGAGATGGTCTATACCTATAGTACCACCGGTGCCGGTGGTGTCAGCCGCAACCTGCATGATTGGGCCCGCCGTTACCAGGTGTATGATGCGGGTAGAGTTCGTCCCACACTGCTGAACAGTTGGGAAGGAGCCTACTTTTCTTTCGACGAGAAGACCATTACCGATATGATGAATGACGCGGCTGATATGGGTCTTGAGATGTTCGTGCTTGATGACGGGTGGTTTGGTAACAAGTACCCGCGCAATGGCAGCGGTCAAGGGCTTGGCGACTGGCAGGTGACGGCGAGTAAATTGCCGCATGGCATAGGGTACTTGGCTGATTATGCAGTAAGCAAGGGCCTTCAATTCGGTATCTGGATAGAACCGGAGATGGTAAATCCCAAAAGCGAACTGGCCGAAAATCATCCCGACTGGATTGTCAAGACAGAGGGGAGAGCTGTCCCCACCACGCGTAATCAGTGGCTCTTGGATTTGACCAATCCTGAGGTGCAAGATTTCGTATTCGGGGTGTTCGACAATATAATGAAGCAATCGGAGAATATCTCCTATGTGAAGTGGGATGCCAACCGCCATGTGGAGTCGGTCGGTTCCTCTTTCCTTCCGACGGATCGGCAATCCCATTTCTGGATCAAATATACACAAGGCCTTTACAGCGTATATGAGCGGATCAGGGATAAATACCCGGATGTGTTGATACAGGCCTGTTCGTCGGGTGGTGGAAGAGTAGATTATGGAGCGATGAAATATAATCAGGAGATATGGACAAGTGACAATACCGATGCCCGTAGCCGTATCTTAATCCAGTATGGGACCAATATGATCTATCCGGCGCTTGTTACCGGCTCCCATGTGTCAGCGGTACCGAACCACCAAACGGGAAATGTGACCCCTCTAAAATTCCGCTTAGATATGGCGATGAGCGGCCGGTTCGGGATGGAGCTTCAACCCAAAGATCTGTCGGAGGAGGAGAAGGAGTTTGCAAGGGTAGCCATAGAGAATTACAAGGGCATCAGGGATCTCGTTATGGAAGGAGATCTGTATCGTATCATCTCACCATACGAAGGTAAGGGATTGTATGCACTTATGTATGTCAGCAAAGAGAAGACACGGGCAGTTGTCTTTGATTATTGTTTCGAATATCAAGGTCGCACAGGCAACTCCCAGCTTATCAAACTGCGTGGACTGGATCCGTCAAAACGTTATAAGCTTTCCGAACTGAATGTGAAGAAATCCGTTTTTTGGGGTGACAACAAGATATTCAGTGGTGAATACTTGATAAACGAAGGAATCAATCCCAAGTTGGAAAAAATGTATCAAAGCGCTCTCTTTATTTTGGAGGAGGTTGATCCAGAGTGAAAAGTAAAACTTTTTTGTTTGCTCATCTTCTCTCTATCGATCTGTCTGTTTTAAATTCAATGATACCGGCTTATATAACGTAAGAATACTGATTCAGCAGTAAATAATACTTTTTTCCCTCTTCCGAATGTTTTTTTTTATTAATGATTGGGTAAAATCGTCAGTAGAGGTTATCTTTGGGGAAAATTTAAGAGAAAATCGTATAAAATACTCATGAGCTGTAAGAAGTGATTTTAATATACCAATGAAATTGAATTGATATATTGATTCAATGAACAAATTGGCAGATTCATTTAGTTTTGATTCTTGGCTCCTGAGTCTAATTTAAAATTATATGAGAACACTACAAGTACCCAAGCAAAATGTTTCACAACTTGAAACTGTATTCGATAAGATAAAAATGCTTCATGAAGCAGGAAAGGAAGCTCCTATTGATCAGGTGAACTGGAAAGATAATTTCCCTAAAAGCCTGCCCGTAACAGTGCGGGTGGCACATGATGGGGAAACCCTCTATCTTTATTATACGGTTGTCGGGGAAGCTATCCGTGCTGTAAATACCGAAGACTTCGGATCGGTATGGAAGGATAGTTGTGTGGAATTCTTTATGCAACGCGAAGGCGAAAGTATATATCGCAATTTCGAATGCAATATATTGGGAGTGTTACTTTCCCGCAAGAATACAGCAAAAGGGAAGGGGGATAACCAAACCGATGAAATGCCCTCTATATACAGGTATGCTACTGTTTGTCATCGATATGAGGGAGATCGGCAGGTGAGCGATTGGAGTATCTATTTGGAGATACCCAAGAGTGCCATTGGATTTGGTGCTCAGGAATCCCTTTCTGGACAAAAGATAAGAGCAAATTTTTATAAATGTGGTGATGAGACACCTGAACCGCACTTTTTAAGTTGGAATCCCATCGATCTGCCCGAACCGGATTTCCATGTCCCTCAATTCTTTGGAGAGCTGAATTTAGAATAATGAAAAGAAAAATTGTAGGGTGAATAAACCGGCGGTGGAAGAGGAATAGATTAGGTGCATAAAACGACTAATATAACTGAACTATAATGGACGAAAAGAATAAACTAAAACAAATCGTTGCTCAATTTATTGGAGAGAGTGCCAATGTGGAGATAGAACCGCTTGGAAAAGGACATATCAACGATTCTTATAAAGTGGTGTCGGGTGATAAGGAGTATGTATTGCAACGGATTAATCACCATATATTTAAGAATGTCCACGAATTGCAGAATAATATCGATAGGGTGACGGGACATATTCGTGAAAAACTGGAAAAAGAAGGTGTTTCAGATGTGGATCGTCGTGTATTAACCCTACTCCCCACATTCGATGGAATGCTTTATTATCAGGATAGTGAAGGTGATTACTGGCGGATAATGGATTTTATCAAAGAGCGCAAGAGTTATGATGATATCAATCCGGAATTGGCTTATCGTGCTGGAATGGCTTTTGGTGATTTCCAGAAAATGTTGGCAGACCTTCCGGGAGCACCGTTGTTTGAAACTATACCGAATTTTCACAATATGGAATCTCGATTAGTTACATTCCGTGAGGCGGTAAAAGCCAACAAGGCAGGGCGATTGGATAAAGTGGCCGGATTGGTAAAGGAGATTGAAGATCGTGCAGAAGAGATGTGTAAGGCGGAGAGACTCCATCGTGAAGGCAAGCTGCCAAAGCGTATCAACCATTGCGATACAAAAGTGAATAACATCCTGTTTGATAATGACGATCAGGTGCTCTGTGTGGTAGACTTAGACACTGTGATGCCGGGATATGTGCTTTCCGATTTTGGCGATTTTATCCGTACGGGAGCCAATACCGGTGCGGAAGATGATAAGAACCTTGACAATATCTCTGTAGATCTGGATATCTTTGAGGCATATGCGAAGGGATACCTGAAAAATGCAGCATCTTTCCTCACTGATGTAGAGATAGATAACCTTGCTTTCGGAGCAAAATTGCTGACTTATATGCAGACGGTACGCTTTTTTACCGACTATATCGACGGGGATACTTATTATAAGATCTCCTATCCTGAGCATAATCTGGTAAGGAGCGAAGCACAGTTTAAACTGTTGAAAAGCCTCGAAGAAAACTTTGAGCGGATGCAACAGATCGTAAAAGAGGCGGCTGGAGTTTGAATTTGTTCTACAACAAATTCAACATCTCAATATCTCAATAGCCAACGGCTCGTCAAATTTCAAGTAAATATTCAGTAAAAACAGGCGGTGTAAAGAAAAAATTACTATCTTTGCACCGCTTTATTTTGAGGAAAAAACGTGGCAAAATTTAGTTTGTACAATATTTCCCTGAAAAATCTTTCCGAGGGGACACATACTTTTGAGTATGAATTGGATAGAAAGTTTTTCGATGCCATTGATGGTGAAGAAGTGAGGAAAGGGAATGTGAAGGTGGTAGTTGAAGTGCGCAAGACCTCATCCGCTTTCGAATGTGTTTTCGACCTAAAAGGAGTAGTTCAGGTACCCTGTACCCGGTGTCTGGATGATATGAATTTAGAGGTGGATACACAGAGTCGGTTGATTGTGAAATTCGGCAAAGATTATTCCGAAGAAAGTGATGAGATAGTGATTGTCCCAGAAGAAGAAGGGGAAATCAATATTGCTTGGTTCTTGTATGAATTTATCGCCCTGGCTATCCCCATTAAACATGTACATCCAACCGGGGAATGTAATAGAACGGTATCTTCGAAATTCCGCAAACATAGGGCTGTCAGTGCTGATGAAACCGATGATGATGATGTTGAAATTCAGGATGACGATTTCTCTGATGAAGAAGAGTCCCGGGATAATGATCCTCGTTGGGATGCACTTAAAGGCTTGAATATTGATGATAATTGAATATATAAACAATTAAAAATAAAATAATAAAATGGCACATCCAAAAAGAAGACAGTCTTCCGCAAGACAAGGTAAAAGGAGGGCACATGATCACGCCAAAATGCCTACAATGGCAATCTGTCCTAACTGTGGTGCATGGCACATTTATCATACTGTATGCGGTGACTGTGGTTACTACAGGGGTAAATTAGCTATTGATAAAGACGTAACGGCTTAATTTTCCTTTGGTTTAAAGCAATAATAGACCCTGAAACGTCAATATTACATTTCAGGGTTTTTTAATAATTAATTTACGACGATGGGACAATTGAACGCCGTAATTACTGGAATTGCAGCCAAAGTGCCGGATTATATCCTCACCAATGAAGAGCTCTCCACGATGGTGGATACCTCTGATGAGTGGATCATGACTCGGGTAGGGATAAAAGAACGACGCATCTTAAAAGGTGAACAACAGGGTATTTCTGTATTAGGTACCCCCGCAGTAAAAGAGCTGTTACAGAAAACAAATACAGCTCCTCAAGAAATTGATGCTCTAATTTTTGCCACCTCTTCTCCAGATCATTTTTTCCCTTCGGCAGCATCTATCGTGGCAGAAAATAATGGTATTAAAAATGCTTTTTGCTTCGATATGGAAGTAGCCTGTTCAGGATTTGTGTATGGTTTGGAAATTTGCAATGGCCTTATTCAGACAGGTAAATACAAAAAAATCATTCTGTTGGCCGGCGATAAAATGTCGTCTATTACCAATTATAATGATCGAACCACATCTCCCCTCTTCGGTGATGCGGTGGGTGCGGTCTTGATTGAACCAACTGAAGATAATTTCGGTATTTTAGATGCTGAGCTTCATTCGGATGGAGTAGGATATCAAC
>JAAYFR010000243.1 GCA_012728155.1 Bacteroidales bacterium
ACTGAACTAATATTTACGTTGAACAAATATATACACGTTCATATTGATGGAAAAAGAGAGATTATTTTGTTTCGACGCTGCCCTTCTGCTCGAGCATATCTTCTACGGTCGCGTTTGCATGATGATAGCGCGGACGGTTGGCTGTTTTTCCACCACAGGATATTGCTTCGACGGGGCAGAACTGAAGGCATGCAAGGCAGCCCTCACAGGTGTGTAGCCACTCTTTTTTTCCATGAGGGAGCGGACGAATATTGTTTACCGGGCATATCTTGGCGCAGATCAGGCAGCCGTTACATGCGGAGCTGACAACAAATTTTTTGTCGAAGTTGTGTATGTTACCGATGAAGGGCGCATACATGATCCGGAGAATGCTGCCAACGGCAGTGAATCCCACGATAGAATCCCGACGTTGTTTGATATCCTCCACAATGAGGGCCACCTTTCGAAGCGCATTTTCCCGGATGGTCTTCTCAATAGATTTCTCCGGAGGGGAATTGAGGGGGATGTAGTTGTCGGGCATCTGTATCCACCAGGCTGCATTGAGTTTGTGCCCGCTTTTTTCACACAGGGCATCTATCTGTTTTGTGGGAGATCCGCTTTTTCCTCCTTCGGTAACGATGGAGAAGACATATCCTGCGTGGGAAAGATCAAGAAGTGTGAAGAAATTTACAACGATCTTGGGGAGACCCATGGCATAGAGTGGATACACTATTCCAACATTTGCATCATCGGGTACTGTAAGCTTTTCACCGGTGAGCATACATTTAGGAATGGGGACAAGTTCGGTTTCAGGGAGTCGGGTAAATATTGCTTTAGCCACAGCGAGTGAATTGCCCGTTCCGGTAAAGTAGTACAGTATTGTTTTCATGGTGAAGCGCACCTCCGTTTGGTAATTATAGAGAGTCTATAAGATTAATCCTTGTGAATGAGTAAAAGAGTGCTGCGAGAGGGATCCGAACCCCCGACCTCGGGATTATGAGTCCCGCGCCCTAACCAACTAGGCCACCGCAGCAAATATGCATAATGAGAATGATGTATCTCAATATATAGATTACGAAATGCGGGGCTATTACAAAAGCCGGATAATACACTATTTCTAAACGGCATCAGGATCGTCCTGACCCAAAGGAGTAATACCTCACCAATGAAACGTATCTGACTAGAATGTCCCGACCAAAAATACTTTTAACGAATGACGACGGGATCAACTCCGGGGGTCTCTGGGCCGCTTTTGACGCCTTAACGCTTTTCGCTGATGTTACGATAGTCGCGCCGGCAACTCAGCAAAGTGCGGTCGGAAGATCGATCTCGATCTTCGAGCCGCTTAGAATGAATGAAGTAATGATGCATGGGACCCTGGCATACTCAGTTGAGGGGCGCCCAACAGATTCACTCCTCCTTGGTCTGTATGGACTAGGTCTCAAACCCGATCTTGTGGTTTCGGGCATCAATCATGGAGAAAACATCTCATTTGAATCGATCACAACCTCTGGTACCGTAGGAGCTGCTATGGAGGCGGTCAACCAGGGCGTTCCCGCCCTTGCATATTCGCTTCAAATGAGTGATGAGGGAAATAAATTTGCAGATCCGCGAACCCACAGAACGGATTTCTCCCAATGTAAAGAGGTCGTGACGAAGATCACAAAACTGTTTCTGGAAAAAGGATTCCCGAAAGGAAGCCAGCTGCTCAATATAAATATCCCATCTGAAAAAATAGAGGGATACGAGGCGACGGTTCTTGGGGAACGAATATGGGAAACATCGGTCGAAAAAAGAAGCGACCCGAGAGGCAAACCATATTACTGGATAAATGGAACGCCTATCTATATTCCTGAAGAAAATTCAGATGTGACAGCGCTCAAGAAAAATTATGTTTCCATCACCCCGCTTTCTATGGACAACACCGCATTCAAAGCGTGCAGTGAATTGAAAAAAATGATTGTGGATATTGATTAACACATACGAGCCACAACAGAAGCTACGTAACGTCCGAAATACTCGGCCTGACAAAGATCATAGTCTGTCAACTGACCATCAGCGGCAAGTCCGTAATGACCGCCGTTATGCTCCTCGTTGGACGCTTCCGGAGAGATCGGATCGCCAACAACGATCATTCCGTGGATCAGCATTGCCTGTACTATTGAGAGGATCGCTGTCTCTTTTCCGCCGGTCCGGTCACCCGATGTGGTGAATGCCGCACCAACTTTTCCAACAAGCTTTCCACGCACAAAGGTGGTATCATCAATAAGTTCTTTTAATTCCGCAGCTATACCACCAAAATATACAGGTGAACCGAGGATTATACCATCATAACGGACGAGATCGGTTGCACTCACACGATTGAATGAAAGAACATCAACGTCGATCCCCTCCACTTCTTTTGCTCCCTTGCCGATCGATTCAGCAAGGATCTTAGTTTTACCGGTCCTGCTGTAACAGGTCACAAGTATTGAGGCCATTCTTAGTTGGTAGGACCCCGGACACTTTAAGAATTGGTTTTGAGAACTTTATTCATACTCGGGTTCATCCTCATCAACACCATTCTTGTAATACCAGAGATCATAGGTCTCATACATCCCAAGTTCCATCGCGATCTTAACGGCTAATGTGTGCCAGCATTTTTTCCCATACAGAAAGGCATCACAACTGCAAAACGAGCCTTCAAGATAATATTCCCCAGTGTTCCCAACAACAACAAAGTAATCCCGATATTTTTTTATCCGATTTTCTCGTACAGCATCAACTGCTTCCAGCCCCCGATTACCATATGCACTGATGAATGCATTACGTACAACGTCGTTAAGTTCGCCTTCTGTCTTAAGGATCTGAAACGGGTTTGTCATTGAATGATCGAGGTGACCGGAATATCCTCAATGAACTCCCAGCCGTGGTTTTTTGCAAGCATACGCATGCCGGGAGCTTCAAGGGCATAGTGCGTTGCCTCGATACAGGGAATGGGTGATTCGCGGGCAACATTGTACTTTAGTTCGGATGCCATGTATGCTTCTGCCCCAAGAGAAACGGCTTCCTCGATCAATTCTGGATCGAACGCTGAACCTCCGGCGGCCGCTAATTTAGTAACACCAGATACATCTCCCCATACGCGAAGACCACACCCAAGAATACGGGATATCTCCATAAAATTTTTCGTCATCGTGCCAACAACCCCTATTGAACTCGGGGTCTTGTCCATTCGTACACAGTCTATGAGCCCGATTTCCTGTCCAAGAACATCGTTGATCCCTCCTTTTGCATGATCAAAATTTGTGTGCATGGCATAGAGGTTGATGTTGTTCTGCAGTAACGGGCGAAGTACATCGGCATTTCTCCCAGTAGCTCCATGCATGGGAGCCCAGAAAGCAGGGTGATGGACCACAAGAGCGTCAAGCTGCAGTTTCACAGCACATTCGCAAACATACGGCGTGGCATCCAAAGCACACCCTACCTTTTGTATTTCGTCTGTTCCCTCCACGATCAGACCAATTCTTCCTTCATCAAAATCCTCAGCTAACATTGGCGGGGCAATTTTTTCCAGAAGAGCGATGAACGCGTTTTTATGCATAATCATAATGGATATCCAAATCTCAATTGAGTTTTTTGATCCGAATCTTTTCCGGTTCGGCTTGTAGATCTTCGCTGACTTCTCTAAACGTGGAGATCGGTTTTATCGTAAGAGCATTGATGTAGAGGG